>DATLTH010000036.1:0-2666 GCA_035533695.1 Allostellaceae bacterium
GCGCTGACGCTGGCGGCATTGGGCGTGACGCCGACCGCGGTCGAGGCGGTGGTGCCGAGCTATCTCGGCCGCTTTCGCCACGGCGGCTGGTATGCGCGCGAGCGCACGGTATAGTGAGAGGGTTCTCGATGATGCTTGCAACCCGGCGCGCGCTGTTCCTGGCGATCGCCATTCTGACGATCGGAGGGAGGGCAATGGCGGCTGATCCGGAAGACACGCTGTATATGGACGTGCCCGCCGGGCGGGTGGTGATCGCGATGCGCCCCGATCTGGCGCCCGCCACCTGCGCCCAGATCAAGGCATTGGTGCGGCGCGGGTTTTACGACGGCGTGCCGTTCCACCGGGTGATCGCCGGCTTCATGGCGCAGACCGGCGACCCGACCGGCACCGGCACCGGCGGCTCCGGCCACAAGCTGAAGGCCGAGTTTTCCGCCGAAAAGCATGTCCGCGGCGTCGTGTCGATGGCCCGCGCCTCCGACCCGAACAGCGCCGACAGCCAGTTCTTTATCATGTTCGCGCCGGCCCCCTCGCTCGACGGCCAATACACCGTCTGGGGGCAGGTCACCTCGGGGATGGAGTTCATCGACCAGATCAAAACGGGTGCCCCGGGCAGCGGCACGGTCAGCAATCCCGACAAGATCATCAAGATGCAGGTCGCCGCCGACGCCGACAAGGCCGGCGGCAAGGGAAAATAGGTGGTCCGACCGGCTTACGGGGTTGGTCGTCGTTGCGAGGAGCGCAGCGACGACGCAATCCCGATCAGGCAGGAGCGGGCTGGTCGAGGTTGCGTCGCTTTGCTCGCAATGACGCAAAACCTCACCGTGCCCTCTATGGTCCCGCAACGCATCAAAGGAGGAATGCGATGGCTCAGCATCACACCGTGGCGTGCCGCCCCGAGCATTGTCACTGGGGCTTTTTCGATGCCGCGCTGAAGCCGGTCGTGACCGTCGCCTCGGGCGACACGGTCGCGGTCGACTGCGTCTCCGGCGGGCGCGATATTTTGCCGTCCGACCCCGCTTTCGAGGTGCTGGACGACCACAGGGCGATCCACGCCGCGCTGACCCCGCGGCTCGGCGCCCATATCCTCACCGGGCCGGTCGCGGTCGAGGGGGCCGAACCCGGCGACGTGTTGCAGATCGACATCCTGTCGATCGAGCCGCGGCAGAACTGGGGCTACACCCGCATCCGGCCGCTGGCCGGCACCTTGCCCGAGGATTTTCCGATCACCAGGCTGTGGCACACCGCCATCGACCGCCAGCGCGGCATTGCGACGTTGCCGATCGGCCTGGAAATTGAGCTGGCGCCGTTTTTCGGGGTCATGGGGGTGGCGCCGCCGCCCAATTACGGCGCCTGCAGCTCGATCCAGCCGCGCGAATTCGGCGGCAACATGGATCTGAAGGAGCTGGTCGCCGGCACCACGCTCTACCTTCCGGTGTGGGCGCCGGGGGCGCTGTTCTCGGTCGGCGACGGCCACGGCGTCCAGGGCGACGGCGAAGTCTGCGTCACGGCGCTCGAGACCGCCTTGTCCGGCACCTTCCGGCTGACCCTGCGCAAGGACCTGCATTTCACCTTGCCGCGCGCCGAGACCCCGACCCACCACATTGCGATGGCGTTCAACGACGACCTCGACGATGCCGCGAAAGACGCATTGCGGGCGATGCTCGACGTGATCGGCGAGCAGATGGGTCTGGCGCGCGAGGATGCCTACATGTTCGCCAGCCTCGCGGTCGATATGCGGGTGACCCAGCTGGTCGACGGCAACAAAGGCATCCACGCGATGCTGGCGAAGCGCTATACGCCGAACTGAGCGCCGCGAACCGGGCGCCGACAAACGCGAACGGCGCGGCCCCTTTCGGGAGCCGCGCCGTGTCGCCTGAACTTCCGACCAGATGGTCGGAGCGCCCGTTACGGCTTGATAAAGCCGCCGGCGGCAGTGAACTGGGCCGTGGTGACGCCGATCAGCGTCATCGTCGTGCCACCCGTCAACGTGAACTGCGTGCTGGTGATGGTGTCGATCACCACGTCGTGCGCCGTTCCAATGATCGCCGTGGTGTTGGCGGTGCTCTCGTTTTGATAGAAGACGAAGTCGTTGGCCTGGTTGAAGCCGCCGACGATCGAGTCGACGCCGCCGATGGTGTCGACCGCCCCGACTTGCACGGTCGCGTTGCCCAACGGAGCGTTGGCGCCGAAACCCACAGTCGCCCCGGTAACCGACGTCGAATGCAGGAACAGGTCGTTGCCCGCCGCGTCGGCGCCGATCCGATCGCCGCTGCCGCCGAACACCGTCGTTCCGCCGTTGCCGGCGATGACCGTGTCGTTGGTCGAGGTGGTCGCCGAGTCGCCGAAGAACGCCTGGATCTGCGCCGAGCCGGCCGAGCCGGCCAAGTCTATCAGATCGCCGCCGCCGACCGTCGCCGCATTGAACGTCAGGTTGGCGCCGCCGCCGGCCTTGACCGTGTCGGCGCCGCCGGTAACGGAAGAACCAAACACGCTGTCCAAGCCCGCCGAGCCAAGATGGATCGTCTGCCCGCCGGCGAAACCGTCGGCATATTGACCCACCGAGCCGAGGTTGATCGTATCGCCAACCGCGCCAAACACCGTCGCCGCTCCGCCGCCGAGGCTGATGGCGACATTCGAGGCCGCGACCGAAACATTGTGCCCGGAAA
>DATLTH010000037.1:0-6276 GCA_035533695.1 Allostellaceae bacterium
AGCCGCGGCAAGGGCAAAGGCGACAATCCCGACAGGCCGTTCTGGAATGTGCACACCGACCTTGCCTCGCTCGACGCCGTGGTCCGCCGCTGGCTCGACCGGCACGGGCGCTGGGATTCGCCGGTGTTTCTCGTCGGTGAAAGCTATGGCGGGCTGCGCGCCGCGGCATTGGCGCGGCGCCTGGCGCGCGACGTCGGGGTCGCGGTGAGCGGCCTGGTGCTGGTCTCGCCAGCGCTCGATCCCGAGCTGCTGCACCCCGACATCAGCAACCCGCTGGCATCGGCGTTCGAATTGCCGAGCTACGCCGCCAGCGCCGCCGCGCTGTCCGGCAAGCCGCCGGAAGCGGCGGGCGCTGCAGCCGAGCGGTTTGCCCTGTCCGATTATCTCGTCGGGCTGGCCGGGCTCGCCGCGGTTCCGGCGGCGGACGACCCGTTCGTCGCCCGCGTCGCCGCGCTGATCGGTCTCCCCGACGCGGTCGTCCGCCGCGAGCGCGCCCGCGTTCCGAGCGGGGTCTTCGTGCGCGAAGTGCGCCGGGCCGAGGGCGAGATTGTGAGCCAGTACGACGCCACCGTGGCGCGCCCGACCGGCGCCAATCCCGCCGCGGACGCAGCCGGCGACCCGGTCCTCGACCGCGCGGTTCCCGCCTATACGCAAGCCTTCGAGAGCTACGCAGGCGGCGATCTCGGCTACCGCACCGAGGAGCCCTACCGGGTGCTGTCGCGCGACGTATCAAACCACTGGGACTGGGACGGCGCGCAGGGCGGCCGGGGCGGGCTCGGGCTGGCGTTGTCGGCGTTGCAGGACACGCTGTTGCAGTATCCGCAGACGCGGGTGCTGATCGCCAACGGCCGCTATGATTTGGTGACGCCGTATCTCGGCTCGCGCTGGCTCGTCGACCAGCTCGCCGTGCCGGCCCGGCTGCGCGCCCAAATCCGCCTGCGCGTCTACGACGGCGGGCACATGATGTACCTGCGGCCAGCTTCGCGCGCGGCGTTGGCCGCGGATGCGGCAGCGCTGTTCACGGCGGGTCAGGCGCCATCGCCGTAACCGCCGCCATCAGCCGGTCGAGCGCGGCGAGCAGGGTGTCCGCTGCGGCCGGCCCGGCTTCGAGGTGACGCAACACCAGGGAGGCGGCTTCGATCGTCGACAGGGCGTCGCGGCGCGGTTCGCGGCGCAGCCGGCCGAGCCGCGCCGGGCGCGGCGGGTTGAGCACAAGCCGGTGCAATTTCAACAGAAACGGGTTGCGCCACCACAGGGTTTTCGCCTCCTTCCAGCTGCCGTCGATGAGCACGATGCCGTCGAGGCCGCGCAGGATCGGCGCCGGGTCGGCGACCGGCTCTCCGCCGCGCCCGAGCACGACGACTTCTCCGGCCTGGCCAAGAGAAGCCGGCCGCGCCGAGCCAAGATAGAGAACGCCCCAGCGCCCCGGATCGGCCGGACGACCCAGTGCCCGCGACAGGTTGGGCCACGACAGGCCGGTGACAAGCTTTGCCCGACGCAACGCCGCGACCGCCGCCGCCGCCGTCGCCAACGCCTCGCGCCGCTCCTGCGGGTGCTGCAGGACCAGCATGAAAACGCGATTGTCGGCGGGCTCGGGCAGGGAAACCTCACTGTGGCTCACGACTGACTGCTCGGATTCATTTCTCGTCCCGCAGTATAACCCGGCCCGCAGCACTGGATTGCGCGGTATCGTCTTTCCTGTTGCCCGGCTCCACCCTATTTTGCATCGATGACCGAGAATCAAACGCGCCCCGAGGCGCCCACGGACGCCTTGCCGCAGCCGCGGCGCCGATGACGCCAGGCACACGTCAACTCGTCATCAGCCTGATGGTGGCGTGTGCAATGTTTATGCAGAACCTCGATTCGACGATCATCGCGACGGCGTTGCCGACGATCGGCCGGTCGATCGGCGAGAGCCCCTTACGCCTCAACGTCGCGATCACCTGCTACCTGCTGAGCCTGGCGGTGTTCATCCCGATCAGCGGCTGGACCGCCGACCGCTTCGGCGCCCGCCGCGTGTTCAGCGCGGCAATTGTCGTCTTTACGTTGGGGTCGGTCGCCTGCGGCTTCTCCACCTCGCTGTGGATGCTGGTCATCGCCCGCATCGTGCAGGGCATGGGCGGCGCGATGATGGTGCCGGTCGGGCGCCTCGTCCTGTTGCGCACCGTGCCGAAATCCGAACTGGTGCGGGCGATGTCGTATGTCAGCGTGCCGGCCCTGATCGGCCCGGTGATCGGGCCGCCGCTCGGCGGCTTCATCGTCACCTACTGGTCGTGGCGCTGGATCTTTTTCATCAACATCCCGATCGGCGTCTTGGGCGTTGTGCTGGTCACCATGTTTGTCGACAACATGCGCGAGGGGCCGGCGCGGCCGTTCGACCTGCCGGGCTTCGCGCTGACCGCGATCGGGCTGGCGAGCTGCGCCTTCGGCTTCGAAGCCGGGGGCCGCGGCGCCCTGCCGTTGCCGATCACCGCCGGCCTCCTCGGCGGCGGCGCGCTGTGCCTCTACGCCTACGTCCGCCATGCGAGGCGGGTCGACCATCCGATCATCGACCTCACGCTGATGCGCATCCCGACCTATCGGATGACGACGCTCGGCTCCTTCCTGTTTCGCATGGGCCTCGGCGCCCTGCCGTTTCTGATGCCGCTGATGCTGCAGGTCGGCTTCGGGCTGTCGGCGCTGAATTCAGGCCTGCTCACCTTCGCCAGCGCCGCGGGGGCGCTCAGCAACAAATTGTTTGTCGGGCCGATCATCCGCACCTTCGGCTTCCGCCGCGTATTGCTCGTCAACACGGCGATCGGCAGCGCCTTTCTGTACAGCTACTCGTTCTTTCGGCCGACCACGCCGCATGTCGTGATCTTCCTGGCGTTGCTGGCCGGCGGCTTTTTTCGCTCATTGCAGATGACGAGCCTCAACACGCTCAGCTACGCCGACGTGCCGTCATCGATGCTCAGCCGCGCCACCAGCCTGACCAGCATGGCGCAGCAATTGTCGCAGAGCGTCGGGGTCGGGACCGGCGCGCTCTTGCTTTATGTGATGCTGGCGACGCACGGACGGGCGGTGTCGAGCGCCTCGGATTTCTCGTTCGCGCTTGCCACGGTGGCGCTGATCTCGCTGCTCGCGCTGCCGTGTTTTCTGGGGATGGCGCCCGACGCCGGCGCCGAGGTCAGCGGCCGCGCCGTGGCGAGCAAGACGCCGGCGGAGTGAGCGAACTGCGCGTCCTCGCCTGGAACATCCGCCAGGGCGGCGGCTCGCGCCTCACCGCGATCGCCGAGGCGGTGGCGCGCCATGACGCCGACATCCTCGTCATTTCCGAGTATCGCGGCGGGCCGTCGGCGGAGCGACTGCGCCTCGCCCTCGCCGGGCTCGGCTATCGCCATATGAGCGCCCTCACGCCGCCGCCCGGCCGCAACGGCGTTCTGGTAGCGGGACGCCGCCCTTTCCGCGAGCACGGCTGCGTCAGCCCGGCCTTGCCCGAGCCGTACCGGATGGTCAGGATCGAGGCCGCCGGGTTGCAGTTGTGCGGCGTCTATATGCCGAACCTGCTGCGCAAGGCGCCTTATTGGGAAGCGCTGATCGCCGCGCTGGGGGAAGCGGCCGATCGGGCGGTGCTGGCGATCGGCGATTTCAATACCTGCCGCGCCTATGTCGACGAGCCCGGAGCGATCGACGCCACCGCGCATTTTATCGATAAGGTCGAGGCGATCGGGTTCTGCGATTTGTGGCGCCGGCGCTATCCCGAGGGCCGCGAGTTCTCCTGGTACAGCACCCGCGGCAACGGGTTTCGCATCGACCACGCCTTTTTGTCGCCGGCATTGGCGGCGCGGGCCGGGGCGGTTCGCTATTCACATGACGAGCGGCTGGCCGGGCTCTCCGATCACTCGCCGCTGATCCTCGATCTCAGAGGCTGAGCCGCGCTAGTCGCGCAGCAGCTTCTCGACGATCTCCTGAGGCAAATCGTCCTTCCAGTTGCGCCCGGTACTCCAGCCCCACGGGCGGATCGCGTCGCGTTCCTGGATCAGGCCCTGGATTTCGGCCTCGATGACGGCAGCGTCCCGGTCGCCATTGGCCTGCTCGAGATAAAGCGCATAGAGCCGGTCCCAGATCTTGGTCAACCGGGCGCTCTCTTCCGCGGTAAACTGCGGGACGGCGGTGGTCATGATCGGCTCTCTCTGACTACCCTCATACCCGAAGTATAACACAGCCTGTCCAGGGGTAAGTCAAAAAGGACCAAAGACGCCCATTTTTCCGTCATCGACCGCCCGCCTGTCCGCGCCGTGGCATCCGACCCCGCGGCCGAAGCAGCAAGGAACGCCGCCGCTTCCAAGGATGACAGGCCTCTCGATCAATCGGCAACGGCGCGCTGCCGCTCGCCAGCGCCGGCCAGCTGATGCCGAATCAACCTTGCGTAGAGGCCATTGCGGGCGACCAGCTCGACATGCGTCCCGCATTCGGCGAGGCGACCCTGATCGAGCACGGCGAGCAGGTCGGCATGGCGCACCGTCGACAGCCGGTGCGCGATGACGATTGTCGTGCGGTCGCGCATCAGCGCATCGAGCGCGCCGCGCACCACCGCTTCGCTGACCGCGTCGAGATGCGAGGTCGCCTCGTCGAGGATCAGGGTCGGCGCATTTTTCAGGAAGGCACGGGCAATCGCGACGCGCTGGCGCTGCCCGCCCGAGAGCTGCACGCCGCGTTCGCCGACCCTGGTGTCGAGCCCGCCCGGCAGGCTCGCGACAAAATCGGCGAGCGCGGCCTGGTCGAGCGCATCGCGGATCTCGGCTTCGGCGGCATCGGGCCGCGCCAGGGCGACATTGGCGCGCAACGTGTCATTGAAAAGAAACGTGTCCTGCGACACCAGCGCGACGCGGCGGCGCAGATGGTCAAGCTCGAAATCCTTCAGATCGACGCCGTCGACCAGGATATGTCCGGCGGTCGGGTCCCAGAAGCGCAGCAGCAGGTTGGCGAGCGTCGTCTTGCCGGCGCCGCTCGGGCCGACGATCGCGACCGTCGCGCCCGGCGGAATGTCGAGGGTGATGCCGTCGAGCGCCGGCCGTGGGCCCTCAGCCCACGGGCTTGTCCCGTGGGGCGCTCCGGGATAGGCGAAGGCGACATCGCTGAAGCAGATCGCCGAGCCGCCGGTCGGCGCCGGCGGGTGCTGGGGCCCATCGCGCACCGCCGGGACTTCATGATGCACGGCATAGACCCGGCGGGTCGCGGCGATCGTGTCGGCGAGCTGGCGGCTCACCTGGGCGATCTCCGAAATCGGCAAAAACGAGGCCAGCGCCAAGAGGATCAACAAGGGCAGCGTCGTCGCGGCGAGCTGATGCTCGGCGACCAGCCAGGCGCCGACGGTCGCGACGGCAAGGCCGCCGAGGCCCGTCGCGATTTCGAGCTGCGCGGTCTGCGCCGACAGATCGCCGAGCAATGTCAGACGGGTTTGCTGATAGGCGCGCACCGCGTGCATGAAGCCGTCGCGTCGCCGACCGACCGCCTGGAACGCGACGAGATCGGACAGGCCCTGGATCGTCTCGGTCAGGTAGGCGCCGAGCATGCCCATGGCCTCGCGCGCCTCGCCGCCGAGCCGGTCGATCCGCGCGCGCATCAATGCCGGGGCAAGTCCGGCATAAAGCACGAACGGCAATAGGGCCAGCGCGACCGGCCAGGCGACGATCGCCAAAGTCATCAGCACCACCGACGGCACCAGGATGGCGACCAGGGCCGGCGCGACGGTGTGGGCAAAGAAATATTCAATCGTCTCGATGTCCTGGCTGGCGAGCGCGATCAGGTCGCCCGAGCGGCGCCGCACCAGATAGGCCGGCGCCAGCGCATCGAGCTTGCGGTAGAGCTCGATGCGCATCTCGGCGAGCAGGCGATAGGCGATATCGTGCGCCAGCCACGATTCGATCCAGTGCAGCAGCCCGGCGACCGGCGCCAGCAACGCGAGCAGGATCAGAAGGGTGGCGAACGGCGCCCCGGTCTTGACCGCGGCAACCGCCAGAGCCCCGATGACGCCAACCCCGATGAAGGCGGCGACCCGGCCGATCCCCGAGCCAACCACCACCGCGAACCGGCGCCGCCACGGCTTGATGATCGCCACCAGCGCCATCAGCGTCGCCGTCGCGCCGACCTGCGATGCCGCTGCGGATGCGGCAGACGGGGCGTCCGCGCCGTAATCGGTTGCCGCCCTTTCACCCGGCGTCGCCGCCAGCGCGTCGGGCAACGCATCGAAATCGTCGCCGCGCTCATCGGCCTGCGTGCCCATCAGCCGGCGAT
>DATLTH010000038.1:0-3220 GCA_035533695.1 Allostellaceae bacterium
GAAGAAAAGCAGGCCGCCGCCGCCACCGGCCAGATTCGTCTCGCCCACGCCTATCAAGAGGCGCTGGCGCGGCATCGGATCACCGTGGCGCAGATCCTGTTGACCCCGGACGACACCGAGGAACGCCGCCGCCATTTGAACGCCCGCGCCACCTTCGCCCAGTTGCTGGCATTGGGCGCCGTGCCGGTGGTCAACGAGAACGACACGATCGCCACCGCCGAGATCCGCTTCGGCGACAATGACCGCCTTGCCGCCCGCGTCGCGCAGATGACCAGCGCCGACATGCTGGTCTTGCTGTCGGACATCGACGGGCTCTACACCGCCGACCCGCGCACCGACCCCGCGGCATGCCACATTCCCTTGGTGCGCGAGATCGGGCCGGACACCCTGGCGATGGCCGGCATGGCGCCGCCCGGCTACAGCTCGGGCGGCATGGTGACAAAGCTCGAAGCGGCGCGCATCGCGATGGCGGCCGGGTGCCATATGCTGATCGCCGAGGGCGAGCCGCGTATGGACGGAGCCGCCGGCCCGCTCGCGGCGATCGAGGCCGGCGCGCGCGCGACGCTGTTCCTGCCGGGCGGCGAGCCGCGCTCGGCGCGCAAGGCGTGGATCGCCGGCGCGGTCAACCCGGCCGGTGCGGTGGTCGTCGACGACGGGGCGGCGCGCGCGTTGCGCAGCGGCAAGAGCCTGCTTCCGGCGGGAATCGTCGCCGTCGAGGGCGATTTCGAGCGCGGCGATTGCGTCGTCATCCGCACCCGCGCCGGGGCCGAGGCGGGGCGCGGTCTGTCGGCCTACGGCAGCGCCGATATCGGTCGCATCGCCGGGCACAAGAGCGGTGAAATCGAAGCGATTCTCGGCTACCGTGGCCGCGACGAGATCATTCACCGCGACGACCTGGTATTGACCGAAAAGCGATGACCACCGAAACGATGACGCGAGCCGCGCCGGCGCCCGATCTCGCGGCGACAATGGCGACGATCGGGCGGCAGGCCCGCGACGCCGCAGCGGCACTGACGTTCGCCCCGGCCGCGGCGAAGGAGCACGCATTGCGCGCCGCCGCCGCCGCGGTACGCGAGCGGGCCGACGACATCCTCGCCGCCAACGCCCGGGACCTCGCCGAGGCACGGCAGGCCGGGATCGCCGCCGCCTTGCTCGACCGCCTGGCGCTCGACCCGAAGGGGCTCGAAGCCGTCGCCAAGGGGCTCGAAGACATCGCTGCCTTGCCCGACCCGGTCGGGCAGGTGCTGGCCGAATGGACGCGGCCCAACGGGCTCAGGATCTCGCGGGTCAGCGTGCCGCTCGGAGTGATCGGCATCATCTATGAGAGCCGCCCCAACGTCACCGCCGATGCCGGCGGGCTGGCGGTCAAGTCGGGCAACGCGGCGATCCTGCGCGGTGGCTCCGAGAGCTTTCATTCCTCGCATGCCCTGGTCGCGGCATTGCGCGCGGGGCTGCGCGCCGCCGGGCTGCCGGAGGACGCGATCCAGCTGGTGCCGACCCGCGACCGCGATGCGGTCGGCCTGATGCTGAAGATGAGCGGCGTCATCGACATCATCGTGCCCCGCGGCGGCGCCTCGCTGATTGAACGCGTGCAGCGCGAGAGCCGCATCCCGGTCATCGCCCACCTCGAAGGCCTCTGCCACACCTATATCCACGCCGCCGCCGACCCGGAAAAGGCGCGCGCGATCGTGCTCAACGCCAAGATGCGCCGCGTCTCGATCTGCGGCGCGACCGAGACATTGCTGGTCGACCGCGCGGTCGCGCGCACGATGTTGCCGCCGATCCTCGCCGATCTGCGCGCCGCCGGGTGCGAGTTGCGCGGCGACCCCGAGGTGCTGGCGATCGACCCCGATGCCGTGCCGGCGACCGAAGCGGATTGGCGTACCGAATATCTCGACGCGATCCTCGCGGTGCATGTGGTGGAGGGCGAGGACGCGGCGATCCTTCACGTCAACCGCTACGGCTCGCACCACACCGACGCGATCGTCACCGAGGACACGGCGGCGGCCGAGCGCTTCCTCGCCGAAATCGACAGCGCGATCGTATTGGTCAACGCCTCGACCCAGTTCGCCGATGGCGGCGAGTTCGGCATGGGCGCCGAGATCGGCATCTCAACCCAGCGCCTGCCGCCGCGCGGGCCGGTCGGCGCCGCCGAGCTCACGACCTACAAATACCTCGTGCGCGGCACCGGCCAAGTGCGGCCCTGACGGGTTTACATTTTCCGACTCTCTAATCGCCCACAATATTGTCATACCGGCGAAAGCCGGTACCCATGGCGGAAATGGGTCCCGGCCTTCGCCGGGATGACGGATGATGGCAGCGTGATCTTACCATGAACGCGGCAAGACAAAGCCGGGGTGGCGCGGCTGCGGTTGAGGGATTAGATATCTCGTATCTGGGCGGCGCGCGCCGGGGTTCGCCCGGTGTGCGCCACCCCGCGCCCCTCTCCCGCCGGGAGAGGGATTTTGTTGCGATCGAGAGTTGACTTGGACAAGCCACCCGCAATGACCGCCCTGCCCGCCTCCGTCGGCGATACCCTCGATCTGCTCGGCAGCGCCGATTACATCGCCGACCGCAGCCTCGCGACCGCGGTGCATCTGTCGTTGCATCTGAAGCGGCCCTTGTTTCTCGAAGGCGAGGCCGGGGTCGGCAAGACCGAGATCGCCAAGGTGCTGGCGAGCGCGCTGGGGCGGCGCCTCATCCGCCTGCAGTGTTACGAGGGGCTCGATGTTTCCTCGGCGGTCTACGAGTGGGATTACGCGCGCCAGATGATCGAAATCCGCCTCGCCGAGGCGGGCGACGAGGATCGCAGCGAGATCGAGAACACGATCTTTTCCGACCGCTTCCTGATCAAGCGGCCTTTGCTGCAGGCGCTGGAGCCGGAACTCGCGGGCCCGCCCGTCTTGCTGATCGACGAACTCGACCGCACCGACGAACCGTTCGAAGCCTATCTCCTCGAACTCCTCTCCGACTTCCAGGTGACGATCCCGGAAATCGGCACGATCCATGCCGAGCACCCGCCGATCGTCGTCATTACTTCGAACCGCACCCGCGAAATCCACGACGCGCTGAAGCGGCGCTGCTTCTACTACTGGGTCGATTACCCGAGCGCCGAGCGCGAACTCGAAATCTTGAAGCGCAAGGCGCCGAAGGCGAGCGCGCACCTGTCGCGCGAGGTCGTCGAGTTCGTCCAGAAGCTGCGCAAGATGGATTTGTTCAA
>DATLTH010000039.1:0-3854 GCA_035533695.1 Allostellaceae bacterium
CACGCCGCACGTCGGCAGGATTGGTGCCCCGCTGCGCCTGCCGCAGACTATCGCGCGCGAGCTCGCGCGCATCAGCCACACTCGGCGTCGCGGCGAGCGTGCTGAGGGTTTCTCGGACCAGCTTGCCGGAGACGCGATACATGACCACCCAGCTCTTGCGTCCGGTGGCCGAGATGCGCAACCCGAAGCCGGGGAGCTGTTTGTCCCAATATTCCACCCGCCCCGACGCGGGTGGCCTCAGGCGCTCAGCGGCCGGCTGAGTGATTTTGATGGTCGGCATGGCCGCGCTCCCCTTGGGTAACACATGGGTAACGTTACCCCGGTGTTACCCCGCGATAGGCGCCGATATCGTCAGCGCTCTGCGCGGCAGTATATTGGCGGAAAAATGAGGTGGTTACAATAGGTTATGGAGAGCGCCTGAGCGTCGGCGATGTGAGGTAGCAGGAGTCTTCTAAGCGAGATGTCGCGGGTTCGAATCCCGCCGGGGTCGCCAACTCTTTCAATTGTTCAAATCGCCATTGAGGTGGAGTGGGTTCCTCCCCCGTTTACGGGGGAGGTGGCGCCCTCGCGAATGCCCCCTCCACCATGCTACGCATGGTCCCCCTCCCCCGCAAACGGGGGTGGAACCGCGGCGTCTATGCTGTCGGTGCTGATCAACACGAATTTGCTGATGGCGGCGCGCGAGTACGGGGGCGGCGGTTCTTTTTTGCCTCCTCGGCCTGTGTCTATCCCGACTACCGTCAGCAGGATGCCGATATCGAGGGGTTGAAAGAGGCGGACGCCTATCCCGCCATGCCCGAGGACGGCTATGGCTGGGAAAAGCTGTTCAGCGAACGCATGTGCCGTCATTTTCGCGAAGATTTCGGCCTCGAGCCTTGGCGTCAAGGTCGCATGCTCGATGTTCCCGCATTTTGATTGGTACCTCCGGCGTGCCCCGCTTGATCGATGCCAAAGCCTTTCCCTTCGCATCGCACGTATGGCAGCGTAATCGCCGCGCCAGGTCAGCGATGCGCTCATCCGCGCCGAGCCCGAGCGAGGAGAAGGCGGCCGGGGGTATCAGCCCGTCATGCCCGCCAGCAACCGCATTCGTGGCGCATTCGTGCCAGGCGCCTTGCACTCAAACCACCGTCTCGCTACTCTTTCGCCCCGCGAGGAGGAAGTGCCCAAATGGTGCCCCACCCTATCGGAGAGGCCCACTAAAGCATTGATAAAGCGGGTGTAGCTCAATGGCAGAGCAGAAGCTTCCCAAGCTTACGACGAGGGTTCGATTCCCTTCACCCGCTCCAATGACTTAGCAGATTTTCATGCGGCGCGTGGCCCAAGACTGGCGCTAGCGGCCTTGCACGCGCCCGGCAGGTCGAGGGCGAGCCGCCTTGTTGACGGGCCGCGGCTTCGGGTGTTCTATGAGAACGCTACGAGAACGCAGGCGGCGATGGTGCCCCCTACGCGGCGCGGGTCTGCGATCTCAATCCAGTGATTTTGTCGTCGTCGAGTGCGCTCGCGGTGGGGATTACGATTGGCGGAACGAACCGGGCGTTCATTGCGGGCGTCCCCGGTGCGGATTGCGTGCGCCGCCGGGAGTGGCTGCCGGCGCCTGCAGCTTCGGCGACCAGTCTCGTGCAAAGCGCCTCGCCTGGGCGAGTTGCGCGGGCGTCAAATGCGAGGCGATGCGCTCGTACCGGGAGCGCGCTCGCTGCAGATGGATCCCGCGCAAGCCTCGCGCCGCCACGAGGAACCAACCGCACGCGGTTTCGTCATTACCTGATATTTCGGGTGCCTCGGCGTACGCCTCTGCGAGGCCCACCTGAGCGCGCGGCAAGCCCTGCTCGGCTGCGGCCAACAGCCATCTGACCGCCTGTGGCCGGTTGCCTTCGACCGTATAGCCGTTATCGTCCAAGCCGTTTCCATAGAGGATGCCGAGATTGCACTGGGCGCGGGCATCGCCCCCTTCCGCGGCTTGGAGCAGCCGTTTCTCCACGCCGTCACTGCGCGCCCGTGGTTCCGGGAAACACGCGGATGATCGCAATTGAAACCGCCCCATCTCGCTGTCTCTCCCGAAGGGTCCGCATCGAGCGGCACCACGTTAGAGGGGGAAAAGGGCCGTTGCCTCTGCGCTGATGCGAAGCGGCAACGGCCTTTTCATTGGGCCGGGACAGACGGGTGGGCTAGAAGCCCATTCCCTCCATCCCCATGCCGCCGCCGCCCATGCCGCCGCCGGGCATTGCCGGCGAGTCGGTTTGCGGCTTGTCGGCAATCATCGCCTCGGTGGTGATGAGGAGCCCGGCAACCGACGCCGCACCTTGCAATGCCAGGCGCACGACCTTGGTCGGGTCGATGATGCCGGCCTTCACCATGTCGACGTAGGTGCCGCTCTGCGCGTCGAAACCGTGATTGGCCTCGCCCTTGTCGAGCAGCTTGCCGACGATGACCGACCCCTCCGCCCCGGCATTTTCGCAAATCTGCCTGGCCGGGGCCTGCAATGCCCGGCGCACGATGTCGATGCCGACCTTTTGGTCGTCGTTCTGCGGGTTCAACCGGCCGAGATTCGCGCTGGCATAAAGCAGCGTCACCCCGCCGCCGGCGACGATCCCTTCCTCGACCGCGGCGCGGGTCGCATGCATCGCGTCGTCGACGCGGTCCTTGCGCTCCTTGACCTCGGTTTCGGTCGAGCCGCCGACGCGGATGATCGCGACGCCGCCGGCGAGTTTCGCCAGCCGCTCCTGCAACTTCTCCTTGTCGTAATCGGAGGTCGTCTCCTCGATCTGGGCGCGCAATTGCGTGCAGCGAGCCTTGATGTCCTCGGCTTTGCCGGCGCCGTCGATGATCGTCGTGTTGTCCTTGTCGATATGCACCTTCTTGGCCCGGCCGAGCATATCGAGCGCGACGTTTTCCAGCTTGATGCCGAGGTCCTCGCTGATCACCTGACCGCCGGTTACGATGGCGAGATCCTCAAGCATCGATTTGCGCCGATCGCCGAAACCCGGCGCTTTCACCGCCGCGACCTTGAGCCCGCCGCGCAATTTGTTGACAACCAGCGTCGCCAGCGCCTCGCCCTCGATGTCCTCGGCGACGATCAATAGCGGACTGCCGCTCTGAACGACCGCTTCGAGCACCGGCAGCATCGCCTGAAGACCCGAGAGTTTCTTCTCGAACAATAGGATGTACGGCTTTTCGAGCTCGCAGATCATCTTCTCGGCATTGGTCACAAAGTATGGCGAGAGATAGCCGCGGTCGAACTGCATACCCTCGACGATGTCGAGTTCGGTGTCGCGGCTCGTCGCCTCCTCGATCGTGATGACGCCCTCATTGCCGACCTTGAGCATTGCCTGCGCGATCATCTCGCCGATCTCGCGGTCGTGATTGGCCGAGATCGTGCCGATCTGGGCGATTTCGGCATTGGTGGACACCTTTTTCGAGATTTTCTTGAGGCCGTCGACGACCGAGGCGACGGCCATGTCGATGCCGCGCCGCAAATCCATCGGGTTCATGCCGGCGGCGACCGCCTTGGCGCCCTCGCGCACGATCGCCTGGGCGAGCACCGTGGCGGTGGTGGTGCCGTCACCGGCCTGGTCGCTGGTTCGGGTGGCGACCTCCCTGACCAGCTGCGCGCCCATGTTCTCGAACCGGTCGCTGAGTTCGATCTCCTTGGCGACCGTCACCCCGTCCTTGGTGATGCGCGGCGCGCCATAGGATTTGTCGAGGAGGACGTTGCGGCCCTTGGGGCCGAGGGTCACCCGGACCGCGTTGGCGAGAATGTCGACGCCGCGCAACATGCGATCGCGGGCATCCGACGAAAAACGTACTTCCTTGGCTGCCATATTTCTGCTCCTGAACCCTCAGGTTCCTGGGTGAAA
>DATLTH010000040.1:0-18152 GCA_035533695.1 Allostellaceae bacterium
TGACGCGCCCCTACGAGGAGCGCCAGCGCAAGCCCGACGATCTCGAAGCACAGGAGGGCCAGCGCGCGATCGCAGTGCACGCGCTCGAACACCTCGGCACCTCGGATACCGGCATCGCGATGCTGCGCCACATCTTGCGCGAGCAGCTGCGGCGCATCGACGAGGGGCTCGACCCGATCAACGTGGTGCGCGACCCCGAAGCCAATCGCCGCATCCCGACCCATGCGTGGAACACGGTGCTGTCACCGGCCGAGACGGCATTGCCGAACGCCGACGCCTTGTAGCCGCGCGCGGCCCTTGGCGGGACCGGCCAGCGTGGACCCCCGGCCAGCGTGATCATCGCCGAGGCCGCCTGATCGCCTCCCATCCGTCATTGCGAGGAGCGTAGCGACGAAGCAATCTGATCAGCGAGACGGCCGACCCGAGATTGCTTCGCTGCGCTCGCAACGACAGTCCTTTTTGAGGTAATCCCACATGCCCTACGCCGCCCCGGTCCCCGAGATGCGCTTTACGATCGACACGGTGGCGGCGCTCGACGGGCTGGTCGAGACCGATCTGGCCGATGCGATCCTCGACGAGGCCGCTCGCTTCGCCGCGGCCGAGCTCGATCCCTTGAACCGGCCGGCCGACCGGGTCGGCAGCGTCCTCGAAAACGGCATCGTGCGCACCCCGCCCGGTTTCCGCGAGGCCTATCGCCAGTATGTCGATGCCGGCTGGATGGGGCTGCAATGCGACCCCGAGCATGGCGGCCAGGGCCTGCCTTTGTCGCTCGCCGCCGCGGTCGTCGAGATGTGGAACTCGGCGTGCATGAGCTGGGCGTTGTGCCCGCTGTTGAATTTCGGCGCAATCGAACTGCTGCAGGCGCACGGCTCGCCGGAGCAGAAGCGGCTCTATTTGGCCAAGATGATCGCCGGCGAGTGGACCGGCACGATGAACCTTACCGAGCCGCAGGCCGGTTCCGACCTCGGGGCTTTGCGCTCGCGCGCCGTGCCGGCGAATGACCCGCGCTGGGGCGAGCACTACCGGATCACCGGCCAGAAGATCTTCATCACCTACGGCGACCACGACCTCACCGACAACATCGTCCACATGGTGCTGGCGCGCACCCCCGACGCGCCGCCGGGCAGCCGCGGCATCTCGTTGTTCCTGGTGCCGAAATTCCTCCCCGATGCGGACGGCCGGCCCGGCGAGCGCAACGATCTGCGGCCCTTGCGGCTCGAAGAGAAGCTCGGCATCCACGCTTCGCCCACCTGCGTCATGTCGTATGGCGAAGGCGACGGCGCGGTCGGCTGGCGCATCGGCGAGGAAAACCGCGGCCTCGAAGCGATGTTCACGATGATGAACAGCGAGCGCCTGTTGGTCGGGGTGCAGGGGGTGGCGATCGCCGAGCGCGCCTATCAGCAGGCGCGCGAGTATGCCCGCACCCGCGTGCAGGGTAATCCGGTCGGTCTGGCGCGAGGCGCCGGCGCTGTTCCGATCATCCACCACCCCGATGTGCGCCGCATGCTGCTGTCGATGCGCGCCGGCGTCGAGGCGATGCGCGCGCTGACCTACTTCGCCGCGGCGGCGATCGACCGCAGCCGCCGCGCCGAGGGCGCCGCAAGGGCGAGCGCCGAGCGCCGCGCCGACCTGCTGATCCCGGTGGTCAAGGCGTGGTGCACCGACATGGGGGTCGAGATCGCCTCGACCGGGGTGCAGGTGCATGGCGGCATGGGCTACATCGAGGAAACCGGCGCCGCGCAATATTTGCGCGACGCGCGCATCGCGCCGATCTACGAGGGCACCAACGGCATCCAGGCGAACGATCTGGTGTTCCGCAAGCTCGGCCGCGACCGGGGCGAGGCGGCGCGCGAACTGTTCACCGAGATGCGTCCGGTCCTCGCCGAGATCGGCGGCAAGCCGGAATGGAAAGCGATATATCGCGCGCTGGCCGACGGTATCGACGCGCTGGAGCGGGCGACCGCTTATCTGGTCGAGGCCGAGGCGGCGCCGGCGGCGGCGGGGTCGGCGCCCTACCTCGCGCTGTTCGGCACGGTTGCCGGCGGCTGGCTGATGGCGCGCCTGGCATTGGCGGCCGAGACGCGCGACACACCCGGCCTCGCCGCATCGAGGCTCGTGACGGCGCGCTTCTACGCCGAGCATTTCCTCGCCCGCGCGCCCTCCTATCTTCCGGCGATTATGGGCGGCGCCACGGTCGTCGATTTCGATCCCGACCGGTTGTGATTTTCACTGCCGTAGCACGGTGCGCGCCGACGCGTAGGTCCCTGCGCAGGGACCCGGCATTTCTTTCCGCTCTTACTCGGCGGCCTGCGGCATCCGCTTCAGGTCGGTCGAGTATTTCAGATGCACCGGCGCGTTGGTCTCGAACGGATCGCGGAGGCCCAGTTCCTTGCCGATCTCGCGCATCGCCGGCATGACCTCCTGGCCCAAGAGGCGAATGCAGGTGCGGGCATCCTCGTTCGAAACCGTGCCGTCATTGCCCCAGATCCCATAGATGCTCGGGCGGGTTTCTTCGAGCACGTGGCGCAGTTTGGGGATGACCGTCTTCGGCGTGCCGAAGAAGATCCGCCCGTCGGCGACCTGCTGCTCGAAGGTCGGCCGGCCGCGCGGGTTTTCCGCGCGCCCGACCGCGAACTCGACGAAGTTGCGGCGCAGGCCGGGCGAGAAATAACCCGACGGGTTGGCCCATACCGGATGGGCAAGGCCGGTGAACTCGCCCTGCATCCAGAGGAACTGGCGGGCGTTCTTTTCGGCCTTCTCCTCGCTGTCCGAGACATGCACCTGCTGGAGATAGCCGCGGTTTTCGGGGCCGGCCTCGTAGCCGGTCTCCAGCGCGACCTTGTCGTACAATTCCCAGATCTTCTTGGTGGCCTCGATCGAGGTGTTCAGCGCGATGTAGGGATAGCGCTGCTTTGCCGCCCAGACGATCGTCTCCTGGCTCAGGACGCCGGGGATCCACACCCGCGGATAAGGTTTCTGCAACGGCACCGCCCACGGGTTGACGACGCGGTGCTGGTAGTGCGTGCCCTCCCAGCGGAACGGCCCCTCGCGCGTCCAGGCCGCAACGATCAGATCGTGCGCCTCCTCGAAGCGCTCGCGGTTGTAGGCCGGGTTGACGCCGTTGGCGAGCTGCTCCTGGCCGCCGCCACGGACAAAGCCGGAAACCAGCCGGCCCTTCGAGATCATGTCGATCATCGCCAATTCTTCGGCGAGCCGCACCGGGTTCTCGGCCAGCGGCAATGGGTTGCCGAGCATGACGATCTTCGCCTTTTTGGTCACCGCGGCGAGGATCGCGGCAAAGATATTGGCCTTCGCCTGCATGCAGAACGGCGCGTTATGGTGCTCGTTGAGCATGAAGCCTTCGACGCCCTGTTCCTCGGCGTAGATGTAATGCTCAAGGTACTCGTTGTAGAGCCGGCTGCCGGCCACCGAGTCGAAATGCTTGTTCGAGAACATCAGCGCGGTATGGCCGGTCTCGAGCCCGATATCGGCCGGATAAGCCGACATCGGCTGCTCGGTGAAATACATCACATGCATGGCGTTCTCCTCCTGTCACTCCCTCTCCGCCCCTGAGGGCGGAGAGGGTTGGGGTGAGGTGGGGGATTCCAGGGCGGTGGCCGATACCCACCTCACCCTCCCCACCGCTTCGCGGCGGGTCCCCTTCCCTCTCCCCCCTAAAGGGCGGAGAGGGCTGTTGGCGTCAGTTCTGCGCGATAAACGGGGTGACGAGCCGGGCGAGCGCGTCCGGCTGCTCCATGTCGACGCAATGCCCGGCATCGCGCACGATTTCGAGGCGCGCCGCCCGCAGGGCCCGCGCATAGCGCTCGCCGGCGCTCTTTGGCACGATCTTGTCGTCGTCGCCCCACACCACCAGCGCCGGCGCCCGCACGCCGCCCAGCAGATGCGGCAGGGTCTGGCTGTACATGTAGGGCTTCCAGGCGATGCGGAAGCTCATCTCGCGGCACAGATCCCAGGCGACCAGCTGGTCGGTCGAGACATCGCCGAAGACGCGGGCAAACGCCGCCTGATCGTGAAACCCGGCGCGGGCGTAATCGATATAGCTGACGATCGCCTGGTCGTAGATGTCGCCCTCGGGCGGCTTCACGCCCATCGCGCCGACCAGCACGAGGCGGTGGAAGTCGCGCGGCGCCAACGCCGCCATCTCGGCCGCGATCCAGCCGCCGAAGCCGAGCCCGACGAGGCTGGCGCGCTCGATCCCCAACTCGGCCAAGAGCCACTGGTAGAGCGCTGCGACATCGCGCGGGTGGCGCATCCATTGCGGCCGCTCCGGCATCCCGAAACCAGGATGGTTCGGCACGATCACATCGAACTTGTCGGCAAGCGCGTCATAAAACGGCAGGCGGTCCGGGGTGCCGATGTCGTGGTGCAAAACGAGCACCGGGCGCCCGCTTCCGGCGCGCTGCACACGGAGCTTGACCTCGCCCAGTTCGATGTTGTGTTCGCTCCACGCCGGCATCCCACCCATCCTATTTTATGAACACCGTTCAGACTAGCCCGCAGCTTTCGGCCGTCGCAATCCGCGATCAAGCATCGCTGGGTTGCAGATCGTAAGCAATGAAACCTATAAGCCAGCTTACCAATTTCCGCCACCCCCCTGGCAGCGGCGGCGGCTGATCGGCGAGGCTCCAGCGAATCACGGCGCGACGGCAAACTCCAGGGCGGCGTCGATCAGCCATGCGGTGAGCCAGCGCGCGGCCGAGCGGCGCACGAAGAGGCGGTAGGCAGGCGCCGCGCTGAGCTGATCGATGATGACCGGCAGGCGAGCGAACAGCGTCTGCGCGCAATTCCCCGGGCCGAAGGCGCGCGGATGCAGGTCGAGGCCGCAGCCTTTTTCCAGGAGCGACCGCGCCCTGGGTCCGGTAATCTCGATCGCCGCGCGGCTCGCCGACAGATCGATCACGACGGCATGGCGTCCGGCCAGGGCGCGCCCGAGCCGCCCGATCAGGTCGGGCGCCGCACCCTCGGGCGCCGTCACCAGCCATTCGTCCGGCCCGAGCCACAGGGTGCGCAATTCGCGCATGCTCGCCACCCGGTTCGGCTGCATCGGCAGCGGCACGCCGGCGAGATAGGCGGCGACCGGCGGCTTGCTGCGCACCCCGATCTGCTCGACAAAGCGTCGCTCGGCGAGCGCCACGGCGCCGTTCTCCAAGGCCCACGGCAGATGTCCGTCGAGCGGCGAGCGGCGGCCGTCAGCCATCGTGCCGCGCCACCATTCGTGTCAGTCAAGGAATCCCTGCTTAGGCCGCCTTCAAGAGGCCGCGCAGCACGTATTGCAGGATGCCGCCGTGGCGGAAGTATTCGACCTCGTCGAGCGTGTCGATCCGGCAATGGACCGGCTCCTCGCGCACCCCGCCGCCATTTGGGCCATCCGCATCGTGAATGCGCAGGGTCAGCATCATGCGCGGCTTCAATCCGGCCTCGACGCCAATCACGTCGATCACTTCGTTGCCGGTCAGCTTTAAGGTCTGCCGGCTAACCCCTTCGCGGAACTGCAATGGCAAGACCCCCATGCCGACCAGGTTCGAGCGGTGGATGCGCTCGAAACTCTCGACGATGACCGCCTTGACCCCGAGCAGCAGGGTGCCCTTGGCGGCCCAGTCGCGCGACGAGCCGGTGCCGTATTCCTTGCCGCCGAAGATGACCAGCGGCACGCCGCGCTTTTTGTATTCCATCGCCGCGTCGTAGATCGCCATCACCGTGCCGTCGGGCATCAGCCTGGTCATGCCGCCTTCGACGCCGGGCACCATCTCGTTGCGGATGCGGATATTGGCAAAGGTGCCGCGCATCATGACGTTGTGGTTGCCGCGGCGCGCGCCGTAGGTGTTGAACTCGTTGGGCCGCACCTGATAGCTGATCAGGAATTCGCCGGCCGGGCTTTCGGTCTTGATGCTGCCGGCGGGCGAAATGTGGTCGGTGGTGATGCTGTCGCCGAAAATCGCCAGTTCGCGCGCGCCGATGACATCGGTTACCGGCGCCGGCTCCTTCGGCATGTTTGCGAAATAGGGCGGCAAGGCGAGATAGGTCGAGGCGTCCTGCCAGTCGTAGGTCAGGCCGCCGGTGCTCGGCACCGCGCGCCATTCCGGCGGGCCTTCGAGGACGTTGCCGTAGCGCCGCTGGAACGCTTCCCGGGTGACCGCGCTGGCAACGGTATCGGCGACTTCCTTGTTCGACGGCCAGATGTCGCGCAGATAGACGGGCTTGCCGTCCTTGCCTTCGCCGAGCGGATCGGTCGTCAGATCGGTGCGGATCGACCCGGCGAGCGCATAGGCGACGACGAGCGGGGGCGAGGCGAGATAATTGGCGCGCACCTGGGCGTGGATGCGGCCCTCGAAATTGCGGTTGCCCGACAACACCGCGGCGACCACCAGATCGCCCTCGTCGATCGCCTCGGAGACCGGCTCTGGCAAGGGCCCCGAATTGCCGATGCAGGTCGTGCAGCCATAGCCGACGAGGTTGAAGCCGACCATGTCGAGGTACTGCTGCAAGCCCGCCTTTTCGTAATAGTCGCTGACCACCTGGCTGCCCGGCGCGAGGCTGGTTTTGACCCAGGGCTTGGATTTCAGCCCCTTCTCGACGGCCTTTTTGGCGAGCAGCCCGGCGCCGAGCATGACGCTCGGGTTTGAGGTGTTGGTGCAGCTGGTGATCGCGGCGATCACGATGTCGCCGTCACCGAGGTCGTAATTCTCGCCCGGGACGTTGACCCGCTTCGGCTTGTCGCGGCCGGCGAGGCGCGGCAATTCGCTGTCGAACGCCGCCCCGGCATCCCCCAGGGCGACCCGGTCCTGCGGCCGGCGCGGCCCGGCCAGCGACGGCTCGACACTGCCGAGATCGAGCTCCAGCAAGTCGGTGAAGGAGGGATCGGGAGTATCGGCATCGCGCCACAGCCCCTGCGCCTTGGCGTAGGCTTCGACGAGCCTGACTCGCGCCGGGTCGCGTGCGGTGATCGTCAGATAGCGGATCGTCTCGCGGTCGACCGGGAAAAACCCGCAGGTGGCGCCGTATTCCGGCGACATGTTGCCGATCGTCGCGCGGTCGGCCAATGCCAGTTCGGAGATTCCGGGGCCGCAATACTCGACAAAGCGGCCGACGACGCCATGCCGGCGCAGCATCTGGGTGATCGTCAGCACGAGGTCGGTCGCGGTTGCGCCCTCGCGCAGATGGCCGACGAGGCGCACGCCGACCACCTCGGGGACCAGCATCGAGATCGGCTGGCCGAGCATCGCCGCCTCTGCTTCGATGCCGCCGACCCCCCAGCCCAAGACGCTGAGGCCGTTGACCATCGTCGTGTGGCTGTCGGTGCCGACGAGCGTGTCGGGATAGGCGATCGTCTTCCCGTCTTCGTCGGTCGTCCACACCACCTGCGACAGATATTCGAGGTTGACCTGGTGGCAGATTCCGGTGCCGGGCGGCACCAGGCGGAAATTCTCGAACGCGTCCTGGCCCCAGCGCAGAAAGCGGTAGCGTTCGCCGTTGCGCTCGAACTCGCGTTTGACGTTGGCGGCGAAGGCCTGCGGATTGGCAAAATTGTCGATCTGCACCGAATGGTCGATGACCAGATCGACCGGCGACAACGGGTTGATCTTGTTGGGGTCGCCGCCGAGATCGAGCATCGCCTGGCGCATCGCCGCGAGATCGACGACCGCCGGCACCCCGGTCAGATCCTGCATCAAGACGCGGGCCGGGCGGAACGCGATCTCGCGCTCGGAACTCTTGGTCGCGAGCCACGCGCCCAATGCCTTGATGTCGTCGACCGTGACGGTGCGGCCGTTCTCCAGCCGCACCAGGTTCTCCAAGAGGACCTTCAGCGAAAACGGCAGGCGCGAGATGTCGCCGAGTCCGGCCGCGCTCGCGGCGGCCTCAAGGCTGAAATAATCGTAGCGCTTGCCCCCGACGTCGAGAGTGCGGCGGGCCTTCAGGGTGTCATGGCCGGTGACGCTCACGGGGGTTCTCCTCTCGAAGGGCGGGCTTTGGGCCAAAGCGCCAGAGCTGCGCCCGGCGCTACGATACTCCGCGCTCAGGGTCAAGCAAGGTCGGCAAGCTGGCAAGGTCGGCGACCACCGCATCGTCGAGCCGCGCCCGGCCGCGCTCGGTCAAAACGACATGCCCGTCGGCGGTGCGCCGCACCAAATCGTCGCACAACGCGTCCTCGAAGGCGCAATTCAGCGGACAGGTGCTGCTCCACGCATTGCGCACCTCGGCGTCACGGCGCGGTCTCACCGCAAGCCATTGCAGGAATTGCCGGGTCAACAGCTTCGCCTCGCTCGCCATCGAAGGTCTCCTCACGCGTGTTGGAGCGGCGCTGTGCGTCCTTCGAGACGCCCGCTGCGCGGGCTCCTCAGGATGATGATCTTTCTCAATGCCATCACCACGTTGCGTCATCCTGAGGAGAGCCCCGAACGGGGCTTGTCTCGAAGGACGCACCACCGTGATGCAGTAGTAGGGTAGCCGGAACCCAACCGTCCGTCTAATATATGAGAAGCCAATATATCAGATGTCTTCCCTATGAATCTGCGCCATCTCCGTTACTTCGTCGCGGTCGCGGAAGAGCGCCACATCACCCGCGCGGCGCAGCGCTTCATCGCCCTGGTGCGACGTGAAGCGCTCGAGTCGCGCGGCGCCGCGATTTGACCTCGGTCGCGAGCGACCCCATAATCATCCGATGCCAGACGGTCGGATGGCCGCTCTTCATCGCAAGGTGAGGGGAGGAAAGTCCGGGCTCCACGGAGGCACGGTGCCGGGTAACGCCCGGCGGGGGCGACCCTAGGGAAAGTGCCACAGAAAACATACCGCCGAGCCCTTGCCTCCCGTTCGTGGGACGGCACGGGCGGCAAGGGTGAAATGGTGCGGCAAGAGCGCACCGCGCTGCCGGCAACGGCAGTGGCAGGGCAAACCCCACCGGGAGCAAGACCAAGTAGGAGCGGCAGGCACGGCCTCAACACCGTGCCGGGCGGGCCTTCGCGCCGCCGCTCGGGTCGGTCGCGCGAGGCGTTCGGCGACGAACGTCCCAGATGAATGGCCATCGCCGCTCAGTGGTTCGCCGCAATGGCGGTCCACCGGGGCGGCACAGAACCCGGCTTACAGACCGTCTGGCATCAGCTGGCTCGCCGTGGAGCCTCAACAGCCGCGGCAGGGACGTCGTGTCAAATTCGCAGAAGCGGGAGTCGCCGCGTCGCGCGAAACTGGTTAAGTTAGGCGGACATTCGGGCATTCGGGCAAGGAGGGACCTCATGGACGGCACCACAGAGCTGCTCGAAAGCGACCGGCGCTTTCTGGTGCACCCGCTGCACCATCCCGAGGAGCACAAGGCGCCGCTGCTGGTCGACGAGGGAAGCGGCGCGATCCTCCACCTGTCCGACGGGCGCCAGGTCATCGACGGCCTCGCCGGGCTGTGGAACGTCAATGTCGGGCACGGCCGCGGCGTATTGGCCGATGCCGCCGCGGCGCAAATGCGCAAGATCGCCTACGCCTCGGCCTATATCGGCGCGACCAACGAGCCGGCGGTGCGGCTGGCCGAGAAGATCGTCGGCCACGCCTACACGTCGAGTTCGGGCGTCTATTACACGACGGCGGGCGCCGAATCGAACGAGTCGGCGTTCAAGACCGCGCGCTATTACTGGAAGGTCAACGACAAGCCGAACAAAACCAAGTTCATTTCGCGCCTCCACGCCTATCACGGCGTGACCCTGGCGGCGATGAGCGCCACCGGCATGGCGATCTACCAGAAGATGTTCGGGCCGATGGTGCCGGGCTTCGTCCAGGTCGCGCCGCCCTACGCCTATCGCTGGCAGGGCAACGAGGAGCCGGGCGAGAGCGCCGCCGCCGCGGTCGAAGAGGCGATCCTCCGCGAAGGCCCCGACACGGTGGCGGCGGTCATTGCCGAGCCGGTGATGGGGGCGGGCGGGGTCATCGTGCCGCCGGCGAGCTATTTCCCCAAACTGCGCGAGATCTGCGACAAGTACGAGGTATTGCTGATCGCCGACGAGGTCATCACCGGGTTCGGCCGCACCGGGCGGTGGTTTGCGCTCGGGCACTGGGGGGTCGAGCCCGACATCGTCTCGTTCGCCAAGGGGGTGACGAGCGGCTACCTGCCGTTGGGCGGCATCATCCTGTCAACAAAGGTGCACGACGCGATCCTGTCGGCGCCGCTGGACCAGCGCTACATGCACGCCGCGACCTATAGCGGCCACCCGGTGTGCTGCGCGGTCGGGTTGCGCAACGTGCAGATCATCGAGGACGAAAAGCTCGTCGAGCGTTCGGCCGCCGAGGGCAAGCGCCTCCTCGCCGCGCTCGAAGAGCTCTACAACCTGCCGAATGTCGGCGAGGTGCGCGGCCTCGGATTGATGTGCGGCGTCGAGCTGGTCGCCGACAAGAGCACCAAGGCGCCGGCCTTGGGGCTCGGCGTCAAGGTGGCGCGCGAGGCGATGGCGCGCGGGCTTTTGGTGCGCGCCCGGCCGGGCAGCGCCGACCCGGCGATCGGTGACACGCTCTGCCTGTCGCCGCCCTTGTCGACCCCGGTCGAAATCCTCGACAAGATCCCGCAGATCCTGCGCGAGTCGATCATCGCCGCGACGCGCTGAAGCGGATCGCCAATTCACCCGGCTTCCCGGCGGCTTCCCGGCGGCTTCCCGGCGGCTTCCCGGCGGCTTCCCGGCGGCTTCCCGGCGGCTTCCCGGCGGCTTCCCGGCGCAGGCCGGGACCCATTCTGCCGCCGTTCCAGCGCCGGATGAGTGGGTCCCGGCTTTCGCCGGGAATGCGGTATTATTTCACTTCAAGGTGAAGAAACAGAGGAGACCGATGGCCACCCGCAGCATCGGCATCGTCATCGACGGGGCGACCGGCAGGCTCGGCGCGACGCAGCATTTGCGGGCGTTGCTGGCGATCCGCGGCGAGGGCGGCTTGAAGCTGGCGAACGGCGACCGGCTGATGCCGGAGCCGCTATTGCTCGGGCGCGATCCGCGCAAGCTGGAGGCGCTGGCCGAGCAGAGCGGCGGCTTGCGCTGGAGCCTCGACCGCGACGCCTGCCTCGCCGACCCGGCCACCGAGATTTATTTCGACGCTGGCATCACCGGCGGCCGGGTCGCGCGGGCCAAGGCTGCGTTCGCCGCGGGCAAGCATGTCTATCTCGAAAAGCCGATCGCCCAGAGCCTCGACGACGCGCTGGCGCTGGCCCGCGCCGCGGAGCAGGCCGGAAGGAAAGGCGGCGTCGTACAGGACAAATTGTTCCTGCCCGGTCTTAAGAAGTTACGCAAACTTTATGAGGCTAAGTTCTTCGGGCAGATAATTTCGGTGCGGCTCGATTTCGGCTGGTGGGTGTTCGACGGCGCGCTGTTTCCGGCGCAGCGCCCGAGCTGGAACTACCGGCGAGCGGGCGGCGGCGGCCTCGTCCTCGATATGTTCGCGCATTGGCGCTACATCTTCGACCGCCTCCTGGGTCCGATCACCGCAGTCTCATGCCGCCACCTGACCGCAACGCCGCGCCGCATCGACGAGACCGGCAAACCCTACGATGTCGATGTCGAGGACCACGCCTTTGCGATGTTCGAACTGGAAGGCGGCATCCTGGCGCAGATATCCTCGTCCTGGGCCAACCGCGTCAAACGCGACGACCTGCTGCAGATCCAGGTCGACGGCACCGCGGGCTCGGCCGTCGCCGGCTTGCACCGCTGCTTCATCCAGCCGGCGGTCGCGACGCCAAAGCCGCTTTTCGCCCCGAGCAGCCGCAGGCGATGAATTTCGACGCGCAGTGGCAGGAGATGCCCGACATCGAGCCGTTCGAGAACGGCTATCGCGCCGGCTGGGAATTGTTCCTGCGCCATGTCGCCGAGGACGCGCCGTTCCCGGCGCCGCTGATTGAGGGCGCTAAGAGCGTGCAGCTCGCCGACGCGTGCTACCAGAGCCACCGCGAACGCCGCTGGGTGGAGTTGCCGGAGCTGCGCTTGCAGCGCTGACATCCGCCGCTAGAGATCGGCGCCGGGTTTGTGCCCTGATCAGGCGGCGGCTTCGGCCGGGTTGGCGTCGCTCTTGGCATCGGCGGAGGGTTCGGCGAGGCGCGGGAAATAGAGGTGGATTGCGGTGCCGACGCCCTCGGCGCTTTCGACCCGGGCGAAGCCTCCGAGACCGCGCATCGCCTCCGCTGCCGCGGCGGCGGCGGGCCGCGGCGTCGCGGCCGGATCGAAGACCCGCTCCAACGCGTCGGCGCTGAGGCCGGGGCCGTTGTCGCGCACCGTAACCCGGGCAAACTGGCCGATCTCGGCGCCGGGCGTCTCCTCGATATTGGTCGCGTCGAAGGCGAAATTGCGCGTACCGACAATCAGTTCGCCCGTGCCCGAGAGGTCGGCGGACGCCGCGGTCACCAGATCGAGCACCAGCGCCCGCACGATCCGCGGGTCGGCCCGGCAAGGCCACAGCGTCGCGAGCGGCGACAATCTGAGAGCGATCCGCCGCGGCACCCGCCGGCGGATCGCGCGCTCGAACTGGGCGAGGACGGCGTTGAGATCGGTCGCCGCGATCTCCGGCACCTCCGGCGGCGTCGGCATCTCCGGCGGCGTCGGTACGGCGTCGGCCGGCTCCGGTGTCGGCATCTGCACCGGGGCCGCTTCCGGGGCGGCAGCGGTTCCGGCCGGAACCGGCCGCCGCCGCCCGCGCCACCCCAACCAGACGGCCACCGCGAGGCCGGCCGCCAGGGTCACACCGAGGATCGTGAAGGCGCGCATATCGGTGCGATGCCGCGCCGCCGCATCCGGGTCGAAGACGAACGTGTCGGTATCGGCGGTGCGCAACAGGGCGCCAGCCCCGATCATGCTGGCCTCGATCCGATTCCACCGATCGGGGTTCGAGTGGCCGAGCGTGACTTTCGGATATTCGGTCAGGCGGCGCGCCAGATCCGCCTGATAGCGGTCCAGTCCGGCCGCGTCGGCAACGCCCGCCGGGTGCGGCAGCTGCGAGAGCATCAGCGCGGTGATCTCCTCTGGGTGATTCAGCGCGTAATCCCATCCCTTCAGTGATGCCGTACGAAAACCGCGCACCGTCGCCGGTTCGGCCGTGGCGAGGCGGCGCAAGGTGAACAGCGTATCCCCGTAAAACGCGACGCGGTAATCGGCCGGATCGAAGGACTTCAGCGCGATCCCTTTTTCGCGCGCTTGAAACGGCAGGTCCCAGGCCGATCCGGGAACGGCGTCGACGCTGCGGTCGGCAAGCGCCGTCAGGCCCTGGCCCGGATCGAGCGGGACCGATTTGGTCTTGTCGGGGTCGATCCCCTCGGCGTCCAGGGCGGTGGCGAGCTCGATGTCGAGGATATTGCTGCTCGGCAGGCGGCCGAGCGTCGCGGCGGCAAGCGCGCCGGGCGAGGCAAAATCGGCATCGGCGCGGTAATAGACCATGACGCCGCTCTGCTGGAAGACCGGCGCCAACAGCAATAGCGGCTGCCCCTGCGCGGCGCGGATGACGAGGTCGGCCGTGCCGGTGCCGAATTGCGCGCGGCCCTCGGTAACTTCGCGGACCGGATCGATCGGCGCTTCGCCGTTGCCCGCCCCGGGCTTGATCTCGACGGTGAGCCCGGCATCGCGATAATAGCCCTGCCACAACGCCGCGTAGTAGCCGGCGAATTCGAACTGCGCCGGTCCGTGCAGCTGCAGCACCAGCTTTTCCGCGGCATCCGCCGCATCGGCCACCCCGAACGCCGCCAGCAGCGCGGCGACCGCCATCCATCTCGACATCGCGCCCCCCGGCCCGCGCCTGACCGCTCGCGTCGGCCGGCGACGTGCAGTCTAGCCGATTATTGTCGCAGGCAGAAACCTCAGTGGTAGCCGGTATCGGCGCGCACCTTGCCGCGAAATACCCAATACGACCAGCCGCTGTACATCAGAATGACCGGCAGCAGGACCAGTGTTCCGACCAGGAGGAAAGCCTGGGTGTTGGGCGCGGCAGCCGCTTCCCACAGCGTGTATTTGTACGGCACGATCATCGGCCACAGACTGATGGCGATGCCGAGATAGGACAGCGCGAACAGCAGCACGGCGCCGATAAACGGCGCCGCTTCCGAGCGGTTGTGCAGCGAGCGCCATTCCCACACCGCAATCGCGATGGTCGCCAGCGGCACCGGCGACAGAATCGCGATGTCGGGCCAGGAGAACCAGCGGCGGGCGATCACGGGCTCCATCAGCGGCGTCCACAGGCTGACGACGGCGATCGCCACGACGACGCCTATGAGGCAGCGCCGCCCCTGATGCCGCGCCCAATCCTGCAATTCGCCCTCGGTCTTCAACACGAGCCAGCCCGCGCCGAGCAGCCCATAGCCGAACAGCAGCGCAAATCCGGTAAACACCGAGAATGGCGTGAAACAGTCGAAAGAACCGCCGCTGAACTGCCGCCCGGTCGTCTGAAACCCGACGATGAAGGCGCCGAGCACGATCCCCTGGGCAAACGTCGCGATGGCCGAACCGTAGCAGAAGGCATGGTCCCAGAACGTGCGGTGCGGCGCGTCGCGGTAGCGGAACTCGAAGGCAACGCCGCGAAACACCAGGCCCAGCAGCATCGCGAGCATCGGGAAATAGACGGCCGGCAGGATGATTGCGAAGGCCAGCGGAAAGGCCGCCAGCAATCCGACGCCGCCGAGCACCAGCCAGGTCTCGTTGCCGTCCCAGATCGGCGCGATCGAATTCATCACCAGGGTGCGGGCGTCGCGATCGGGGGCAAAGCCGTAGAGGATGCCGACGCCAAGGTCGAACCCGTCGAGCAGCACGTAGAAAAAAACGCCGAGGCCGAGGATCCCGGTCCACAACGGCACAAAATCGATCATCGGCGGGGTCACGGCCGGGCCTCCGCCGCGGGCTCGGGGCGCGGGCGCACCGGCCCTTGCGGCAGGCCGCTTTCGACCGGCTCCGGTTCGAGGATCGCTGCGGGGCCGCGCCGCACCAGCCGCGCCATCATCATCAGGCCGGCGGGGTACATGACGAGGTAGACCACCACATAGCCAAAGAGCGACAGCAGCACGTCGCCCCCGCTCAGCGACGGCGACACCGATTGCGCCGTGCGCATGAGGCCGTAGACGGTCCACGGCTGGCGCCCGACCTCGGTCGTCGTCCACCCGGCCAGCACCGCGAGAAACCCGGCCGGCGCGGCAAACACGCAGCAGCGCAGGAACCAGTTCGCGGTATAGAGCCGACGCCGCATCCGCAACCACCAGCTGAGGATCACCAGGGCCAGCATCAAAAAGCCGATCCCGACCATGATGCGGAACGCGAAGAAGGTGATGGCAACCGGCGGCCGGTCGCCCGGCGGCCACTCGTTGAGGCCCTTCACCGTACCGTTCGGGTCGTGCGTCAGGATGAGGCTGCCGAGGTCCGGCACCTCGATCGCGTAGCGGTTCATGGCGGCGGCCTGATCGGGCAGCGCAAACAGGGTCAGCGGCTGGCGGCTGCCGGTGTTCCATATCGCCTCAATCGCCGCCAGCTTGGCCGGCTGGTATTCCAATGTGTTGCCGCCGTGCAGGTCGCCGAGGACGATCTGCAACGGCACCAATACCGACAGCAGCCACAATGTCATCGACAGCATCAGGCGGCTCTCCTCGACAAAGCGGCCGCCTCGCAGGTAGTGCGCGGCAACCCCGAGGACGACAAAGCCGGTGGTGACGTAAAACGCGACGACGGTATGCGCCAGGCGATAGGGAAAGGACGGGTTGAAGATGGCCTGGAACCAGTCCGTCGCGAAGAAGCGGCCGTCGACGATCGCATAGCCGGCCGGGGTCTGCATCCAGCTGTTGGCCGACAGGATCCAGAAGGTCGAAAACAGCGTCCCGGCGGCAACCATCAGCGCCGCGACAAAATGCACCGGCCGCGGCACCAGATGGCGGCCGAACAGCAGCACGCCCAAAAACGCCGCTTCGAGAAAGAATGCAGTCAATCCTTCATAGGCGAGCAAGGGCGACAGCACGTTGGCGGTCGCGTCCGAGAAACGGCTCCAATTGGTGCCGAACTGGAACGGCATGACGACGCCCGAGACGACGCCCATGCCAAACGACACGGCGAAAATCCTGGTCCAGAATGTCGACAGCCGCAGATAGGCGGCATGCCCGGTCGCAAGCCCCTGGGCCTCGAGGACGGCGATGTAGGAGGCAAGCCCGACGGTGAAGGCCGGCAGCAGAATATGCCAGGCGACGACCCAGGCGAATTGCAGGCGCGACAGCAAGAGCGGATCGAGTGTCATGCCCGCGCTCCAAGAGCGGACGCCGCCAGGCGCTGGCGGGCGACAAGGAGTTGCTGCACGATAGACCAAGCCGCCGGCCGAGGCCAGAAAGGACACCGCGGCCGGGCAACGGCTCGTGGAGGAAGGTGAATGACGACAGCGATCAGTTACGTGCATGGCGCGGCATCGACGCCGCTGATCGGCGAGACGATCGGAGCGGTGTTCGACCGCACCGTTGCCCGCTATGGCGAGTGTCATGGGCTGACGGTGCGCCAGCAGGGCATCCGCTGGACCTATCGCGAGCTGGCCGAGCGGGTTGACGCCTGCGCCGCCGGGCTCTTGACATTGGGGCTCGAACCGGGCGAGCGCGTCGCGATCTGGGCGCCCAATTGCGCCGAATGGGTCATCACCCAGTTCGCCACCGCAAAGGCGGGGCTCATCCTCGTCAACATCAACCCGGCCTACCGCCTGTCCGAACTGGAATACGCGCTGAACAAGGTCGGCTGCCGCGCCTTGATCACGGCGACCCTTTTCAAGACCAGCGACTATGTCGGCATGGTCAACGCATTGGCGCCGGAACTGGCGGGTGCCGCGCCCGGCGGACTCCAGGCGGCACAGCTGCCGAACCTCGAAATCGTGGTGCAGATCGGCGGGCCCGTGGCGCCGGGCATGTTCGCCTTCGACGAGGTGTTGCGCAGGGGCGGTCCGGCCCAGCGGGCGCGGCTGGCGGAATTGGCGGGGCTGCTGCAGTTCGACGACCCGATCAACATCCAGTTCACCTCGGGCACGACAGGCGCGCCCAAAGGCGCGACGCTGACCCATCACAACATCCTCAACAACGGCTTCTTTCTCGGCGAGGCAATGCGCTACACCGAAGCTGACAAGGTGTGCATCCCAGTGCCGCTCTATCACTGTTTCGGCATGGTGATCGGCAACCTCGCCTGCATCACACACGGCTCGGCGATGGTGTTCCCCGGCGAGGGCTTCGACCCGCTGGCGACGTTGCAGACGATCGCCGAGGAGCGCTGCACCTCGGTCTACGGTGTGCCGACGATGTTCATCGCCGAGCTCGAGCATCCCGAGTTCGCGAGCTTTGATCTCTCCTCTTTGCGCACCGGCATGATGGCCGGGGCGCCGTGCCCGACCGAAATCATGCGGCGCTGCATCAGCGAGATGCACCTCTCGCAGATCACGATCGGCTACGGCATGACCGAAACCAGCCCGGTCAGCACGCAGACCGCGGTCGACGACCCGGTCGACATACGGGTATCGACGGTCGGCCGGGTGCATGCCCATGTCGAGGTCAAGATCATCGACGCCGACGGCCGCATCGTGCCGCGCGGCACGCCGGGCGAATTCTGCACGCGCGGCTATTCGGTCATGCTCGGCTACTGGGACGATTCGGAGCGCACCGCGCAGGCGATCGACGCGGCCGGCTGGATGCACACCGGCGATCTGGCGACGATGGACGCCGAGGGCTATTGCAACATCGTCGGGCGCATCAAGGACATGGTGATCCGCGGCGGCGAGAACGTCTATCCGCGCGAGGTCGAGGAATTCCTCTACCGCCACCCGAAGATCCAGGACGTGCAGGTGTTCGGCGTGCCCGACCCGCGCTACGGCGAGGAAATCTGCGCCTGGGTCAGGCTGCGCGCCGGCGAGCGCCTCGACGCCGAGGAATTGCGCGCGTTCTGCCAGGGCCAGATCGCGCATTACAAGATCCCCCGGCATGTCCGCTTTGTCGACGAGTTCCCGATGACGATCACCGGCAAGGTCCAGAAGTTCGTGATGCGCGAAGCGATGATCGCCGAACTCGGGCAACGGGAGGCCGCCACCGCCTAGTACCCGAAATCAATGAACCGCATACGTTCCACAGTTCCCTCCCCCGCGAGGCGGGGGAGGGGGACCATGCGCAGCATGGTGGAGGGGGCATTCGCGAGGGGGGGGGG
>DATLTH010000041.1:0-2476 GCA_035533695.1 Allostellaceae bacterium
GGATGGTCGGCTTTAACCTAGCGGCTTCGGTCGGCATCGTCTTTCTGCTGCTGCGGCATTAGCTGGCGAGTTCGCGCATCGTAACGGAGGGTGTGATGAGCGACATCCCGAACTGGCATATCGTCGGAGACTGGTTCGACAATTGCAGCTGCGCCGTCGCCTGCCCGTGCACCTTCGCCCAGGCCCCGGACAACCGGTTCTGCGAGTCGGTCTTGTTCTGGCACGTCCGCGAGGGTCATTACGGCGACCTCAAGCTCGACGGGCTGAGCTTTGTGCGGATCGGCCGCTGGGAGGGCGACATCTGGGCCGCGCAGGCCAAGGGAGCGGCTGGCTTCTACATCGACGAGCGCGCAGACGAGCGCCAGGCCGGGGCGCTGCCGCTGATCATCGGCGGCCGCGTCGGCGGTTTCCCGGCATTCTGGGGCGGCATGTACCCGGAAGGCCGGCAATCGCTCGGCGTCGAGCGCGCCAAAATCACCTTCGAGATCGCGCCCGACCTCGGCCATTGGGGCGTCGAGATCGCCGGCAAGGTCAAGGCCTGGGCGAAGGCGCTGGTCGGGCCGACCAGCAATCCCGGCAAGTATCCGCAGATGGCGAACGCGCCGGGCAGCGAGACCGGACCCGGGCCGCAGCTCGTGACCTGGGGCAAATCGACCGAATGCTCGGTCGACGCCTTCGGCTTCAAGTTCAGCTGGACGGTCAATTCGTCGAAGCACATCCCGTTCGACTGGACCGGGCCGGCCTACCACCCGCCTGCCTGACGCGGCGGCGGCATGCGCAGGGCGCTGTTCCCATTCGGCCCCGCCCCCGGCACAATGGGCACGGGCGCCGGCTGGAGGAACGCGGGAATGGATGTGACGGAGGGGCATAGCGGCGAGAAACTCGCGCGGCTCTATCTCGACCGCGCGCGCGAGTTGAAGCCGATGCTGGCCGCCGCGGGCGACGCGATCGAAGCCGGCCGCCAGGTGACGCCGGAGATCGTCGCGGCGATGAAACAGCGCGGCATCTTCCGCATGCTGTTGCCGCGCTCGCTGGGCGGCGCCGAGCTCGATCCCTTAACCTACACCGAGGTTCTCTACACCTTGGCGCAGGGCGACGGCAGCACCGCGTGGTGCCTCGGCCAGAACTCCGGCTGCTCGATGATCGCGCCCTATCTGCCGGAAGCGAGCGCGCGCGAAGTGTTCGGCGGGCCGGACGGCATCCTTGCCTGGGGCCCGGACCTGCCGGCGACCGGCCGCGGCACCGTCGTCAGTGGCGGCTACAAGATCAGCGGAAGGTGGGGCTTTGCGACCGGCAGCCGGCATGCGACCTGGCTCGGCTGCCATATCCCGCTGTTCGACCCCGACGGGACCCAGCATATGTTGCCGAGCGGCCGGCCGCGCATCCGCACGATGGTGTTCCCGAAATCAGAGGCGCAGATCATCGACAACTGGCAGGTGCTCGGATTGCGCGGCACCGGCAGCGACAGCTACGAACTGAAGGACCATTTCGTCAAGCAGGCGTTCACCGCCGGCCGCGACAATTTCGACGAACTGCGCGAGAAGGGGCCGCTCTACCAGTTCACCAGCGGCATGATCTACGCGATGAGCTTTGCCCATGTCTCGATGGGCATCGCCAAGGGCGCCTTCGACGCCTTTATCGAGATCGCGCGCGACAAGGTTCCCCGCGGCACCAAGGGCACCTTGCGCGAAAACAACGTGATCCAGGCGCAGGTCTCGCAATGCGAGGCGCGGCTGCGCTCGTCGCGCGCCTATCTGCGCGGCGTGATCGGCGAGATGTGGGACGAGGCGCGCACGGAAGGCATGATCAGCCCCGACCACCACCCGCAACTACGCCTCGCCGCGACCTGGGCGATCCACCAGGCGCGCGACATCGTCGCCACCGTCTATCACGCGGCCGGCGCGATGGCGATCTTCGAAGCGAACCCGCTCGAACGCCGGATGCGCGACATCCACGCCGGGACCCAGCAGGGCCAGGGCCGCCCGATCCACTTCGAGACGGTCGGCCAGATGCTGATGGGCCTGCCGCCCGAAGGCCGGATGTTTCGGTAAGGATAGATTCGACACCGGGTCGCATTGCGATATTGACAATTCATTGCTAATTGTGATACGGATCGATCTCGCCCGGCCTCTGCTTGATCCAGATCAATGCCGGTGGCATGGCATTCGCATCGAATCGTTATTGCCGAGTTGGTCGCGCTCGTGGCGCCAATGACATGTGAAGGGATTCTGGACCATGGCAGATTTTCTACTAGCGTTGACATGGCCGCGCTGGGGTGAGCAAGATCGCGGCCCTGAGGCACCCGGACTTAACCGAAGGTCAACGAAGTTGGAGCCAATCTGCGGTGCCTCTGGACCACGACGCAAGGGGATGGCTATGGGGGGACCAACGTGGAACACAACTCGACGGGCAGCGTTTGCCCGGCATGGTAGGGAATAAGGCAATGTCTGACACGATGCGCGAGGGCGAGGGGGTC
>DATLTH010000042.1:0-2344 GCA_035533695.1 Allostellaceae bacterium
CCGCGCGGCTGCGCCAGATCGCCGACCAGCAGGCCCGGCCATCCCGCATCCGCCGCAGCCGTGGCGGCCAGGCGTTCGAGAAACGCGATCAGCAGCGGATGACCCCAGGCGCGGTCGCGCGACGGCCGCATCACCTGCCAGTTCGGGCCGTCGGCCGGCAATGCGACCGCACCGGCGAGGCAGCCCCTGGTATAGGTCCCGATCGCCCGGGCCGGCCCGGATGCCGGACTCCTGGCGAGGCCAAACACCCGCTTCGCCGCGTCGAGCGGCAGCTCGGCCAGCACGGCGCGGCGATGGGCCGCCTCCTGCGCGGCATTGTCCTGTGCCCGCGCCGCCGTCGGGCCGGCGACCAGCAGCGCGATCACAACCCCCCGGGCAGCCCCCCGGGCAGCCCACCGGACAGCCCACCGGGCAGCCCATCGGGCGGCGGTCGACGCGGATTGTTTGCCGACACCCGGCCGGCCGTCCCGGCGGAATCGCCCGCTTTTTAATAGATTGCTAATAAATTTCATGCCAAATGCCTGCATTCACGTCGCCGCCTGCCGCATACCCTCTTCCCGCCGCAATGCGCCAGAATATTTCCCGATGCAAGGTGATCAGCTTCCGCGACCGGCGACGCGACGGATCCTGATCGTCGAGGACAACGAGCTAAATCTGAAGCTCCTGCGCGACGTCCTCGAAGTGCACGGCTATGCGACGGTGAGCACGACAGAGGGCATGGCGGCGCTTGCCCTGGCCCGCGACGACCCCCCCGATCTGATCCTGATGGACCTGCAATTGCCGGACATCTCCGGCCTTGATGCGGTTCGCATGCTGAAGGACGACGAGAGGACCCGGGGCATACCGATCGTCGCGGTCACCGCCTTCGCCATGGTCGGCGACGAACGAAAGGCGCTGGACAGCGGCTGCGACGCCTATGTGACAAAGCCGATTGTCCTGCGCCATTTCCTCGAGGTCGTGGCGCGGTTCGTCGGGCCCGCGGGCGGAACGCCGCAGAGTTGATGACGCAGCCGCGGCGCGGCGCGACCGGGGCCGGGTGCCGCGCCGCTCTTCCCGCGACGAGCGCAGCGGAGTAACCTCTCGGCTCGTTGCGGTTTGTCGACGGGCGCCGGCCATGAAGCTGTACGGCTATTTTCGCTCCTCTGCCGCGTTTCGCGTACGGATCGCCCTCAACCTGAAAAAGCTCGGCTATGACAATGCCTTCATTCATCTGCGCCGGGGCGACCAGCGGCGGCCGGAGTTTGTCGGGGTCAACCCGCAGGGCCTGGTGCCGGCATTGGAGATCGACCAGCTGACGCTGATCCAGTCATTGCCGATCATCGAATACCTCGACGAGACCCATCCCGCGCCGCCGCTGCTGCCCGAAGACGCCGCCGGCCGCGCCCGGGTTCGTGCGCTCGCCGCGATCGTCGCCTGCGACATTCATCCGCTCAACAATCTGCGCGTGCTCCGTTATCTGCAGAAATCGCTGGGCCATGACGAGGCGGCCACCGCGACCTGGTACAATCACTGGATCGAGGCCGGCTTTGGCGCGCTCGAACCGCTATTGGCAGCAGATCGGCGGACCGGCGCGTTCTGCCATGGCGACCAGCCGGGTCTCGCCGACATCGCCCTGGTGCCGCAGGTCGTCAATGCCGAGCGTTACCGCCTTGACCTCGCGCCCTATCCGACGCTGAAGAGGATCTTCGAAACTTGCATGAAACTCGACGCCTTTGCCGCGGCGCATCCGGCGCATCAGCCCGATCGCGAAGCATGAACGCGACCCTGAGAGCGTTATCGGCCGCCGCGTTTCTCCTCGTCGCGCCGTGCGTTGGCGGCTGCAGTTCGCAGGCCGCCGATTCGCCGGCCGCCAATTCGCCGGCGGGAGATGGCGATCTCGGTCTGGTTCGCGACGCGATGCGTGAGGTCGAGCAAAACTACGTCGTCACGGTCAAGCCCGACCAGCTCGTCAACGGCGCCCTCAAAGGCATGCTGGACAAGCTCGATCCGCATTCGGATTACATGACCGAGCGGGAATATCGCGAGTTGATGGCCTCGACCAGCGGCCAATTCGGCGGGGTCGGGATCGAGATTTCGGTCCAGGAAGGCGTGCCGCAAGTCATCGCGGCGATCGATGGCACCCCGGCCGCCACCGCCGGCATCGAACCCGGCGACCGGATCGTCAAGGCCGACGGCAAGCCGATTGTCGGGCTCGACATCGGCGACGTCGTGCGGCGGCTGCGCGGCCGCCCCGGGACCCGCGTCGTGCTGACGATCGCACGGGCCAGCCGGCCGATCTTCGACGTGCCGATAACCCGCGCCATCATCCATGTCGTTTCAGTCAAGTCGGCGCTCAAGCCGGGCC
>DATLTH010000043.1:0-2016 GCA_035533695.1 Allostellaceae bacterium
TACCTATGATTCTTCAGGACAGGAGGGCGCGATGAAGCTCCAGGACGACAAACTGTTCCGGCAGCATTGCTATATCGACGGCGAGTGGGTCGATGCGCTGAACCGCGGCACGATCCCGGTCACCAACCCGGCGACCGGAGAGGCGTTGGGCACCGTGCCCCGGATGGGCGCCGAAGAGACCCGCCGGGCGATCGAGGCGGCCGACCTGGCATTGCCGGCGTGGCGCGGCAAGACCGCCAAGGAGCGCGCCCAGATATTGCGCCGCTGGTTCGACCTGATGATGGCGAACCAGGAAGACCTCGCCACCCTGATGACCGCCGAGCAGGGCAAGCCCTTGGCCGAGGCGAAGGGCGAAATCGCCTATGCCGCCTCGTTCATCGAATGGTTCGGCGAGGAGGGCAAGCGCATCTATGGCGACACGATCCCCGCGCACGGCACCGACAAGCGGATCGTCGTGATCAAGGAGCCGATCGGGGTGTGCGCCGCGATCACGCCGTGGAACTTTCCGGCGGCGATGATCACGAGGAAGGCCGGGCCGGCGCTTGCCGCCGGCTGCACGATGGTGCTGAAGCCGGCGACCGCGACTCCCTATTCCGCGCTCGCCTTGTGCGAACTGGCCGAGCGGGCCGGGGTGCCGAAGGGCGTCTTTTCGTGCGTGACCGGCGGCGCCACCGAGATCGGCAGCGAGATGACCTCGAACCCGACCGTGCGCAAATTGACCTTCACCGGATCGACCGAAATCGGCAAATTGCTGATGGAACAGTGCGCCGCAACGGTCAAGAAGGTCTCGCTCGAACTCGGCGGCAACGCGCCCTTTATCGTGTTCGACGACGCCGACATCGAGATGGCGGTCAAGGGCGCGATCGCCTCCAAATACCGCAACGCCGGGCAGACCTGCGTCTGCGCCAACCGCATCCTGGTGCAGGACGGGGTTTACGACGCGTTCACCAAACAGCTGGCCGAGGCGGCCGGAGCGATGAAGGTCGCGCAGGGCTTCGATCAGGGCGCGGTGATCGGCCCCCTTATTGACATGAAAGCGGTCGAGAAGGTCGAGGCGCACATCGCCGACGCGCTCAAAAAGGGCGCCAAGGTCGCGCTCGGCGGCCATCGCCATGCCTTGGGCGGCAGCTTTTTCGAGCCGACCGTGCTGACCGACGTCACGACCGACATGATGATCACCCGGGAAGAGACGTTCGGCCCGGTCGCGCCGCTCTACCGCTTCAAGACCGAGGCCGAGGCGATCCGAATGGCGAACGACACCGAGTTCGGCCTCGCCGCCTATTTCTACAGCCGCGACATCGGCCGCATCTGGCGGGTCGCCGAGGCGCTCGAATACGGCATCGTCGGCATCAACGAGGGCATCATCTCGACCGAGATCGCGCCGTTCGGCGGCATGAAGGAATCGGGCATCGGCCGCGAGGGCTCGAAATACGGCATCGAGGATTACCTCGAGGTCAAGTACCTCTGCCTCGGCGGTATCGACCGCTGAGCGCCGTTGGGCCGCATCAGTGCGTATCCTGTTTGCGATCCCGCATTATTTTGCCTCGAAACCAGCCGCGTTTTACGGGTCGGAGCGCGACGCCCCGGAGGCGCGCGCGCTGATCGTGCGGCGGTGCCTCGCCGGCATCCGGCAGATTTTTTCCCAGAGCCAGGCCCTGATCGACGGCCGCAGGCGCTGCTTCCATCCGGTCAATCCGCAGTTCTCGGCGGACGTCACGATCGCGCTGTGCACAACCGGGCAGAGCGACCTCGTATCGCATCTCGGGGGCTGCGGGTTCGAGCATGTCCGCACCGGCGCCGAGCCGCGGCATCTCGGCTTCGAGTGCCACAAGGTGCTGCGCGCCGGCCTCGGGAAATACGATTATTTCGCCTATCTCGAGGATGATCTGCGCATCGCCGACGCGCTGTTCTTCCGCAAGCTGGCCTGGTTCAACACCCGGTTCGGCGAGGCTGCGCTGCTGCAGCCGAACCGGTTCGAACTGGCGGACGAGCCCGCCTCATACAAGCTCTACATCG
>DATLTH010000044.1:0-6334 GCA_035533695.1 Allostellaceae bacterium
GCGAGTTGATCAGGCCGATATTGGGCCCCTCCGGCGTCTCGATCGGGCAGATGCGGCCGTAATGGGTCGGGTGCACATCGCGCACCTCGAACCCGGCGCGCTCGCGCGTCAGACCGCCCGGCCCCAGCGCCGACAGGCGCCGCTTGTGGGTGATCTCGCTCAATGGATTGGTCTGGTCCATGAACTGCGAGAGCTGCGACGAGCCGAAAAACTCGCGCACCGCCGCCGCCGCGGGCTTGGCGTTGATCAAATCGTGCGGCATCACCGTGTCGATCTCTACCGAGCTCATGCGCTCGCGGATCGCCCGCTCCATGCGCAAGAGGCCGACGCGGTACTGGTTTTCCATCAATTCGCCGACCGAGCGCACCCGCCGGTTGCCGAGATGGTCGATGTCGTCGATGTCGCCGCGGCCGTCCTTCAGATCGACCAGCACGTTGAGGATCGCCAGGATGTCCTGCTTGCGCAGCACCCGCACCGTGTCGTCGGTATCGAGCCCGAGGCGCGAATTCATCTTGACCCGGCCGACCGCCGACAGATCGTAGCGCTCGGAATCGAAGAACAGGCTGTTGAACAATGCTTCGGCGGTCTCCAGGGTGGGCGGCTCGCCCGGGCGCATCACGCGATAGATGTCGATGAGCGCATCCTCGCGCGTCGCGTTTTTGTCGATCGCCAATGTGTTGCGGATATACGGCCCCTTGCTGTCCGCGCCGCGGCTGACGAGATCGATGTCGAGCATCGGCAATTCGGTGAACCCGGCCTCCGCCAGCTGTTCCAATGCCGCTTCGGTGATCTCGTCGCCGGCTTCGAAATAGACTTCGCCGGTTTCCTCGTTGATCAGGTCCTGGCCGAAATAGCGGCCGATCAACTCCTCCTGCGGCGCCAGCACATGGACGAGGCCGGCTTCGACCAGCCGGCGCGCCAGCCGCGGCGTCAGCCGCTCGCCGGCGGCGAGCCGCACTTCGCCGGTGTCGGCGTCGATCAGGTCGGCGGTCAGCTTGCCCTTGTATTGCTCCGGCTCGAACGGCGTCATCCAGCCGTTGGGGCCGCGCTGATAGGCGACCGTGCCGTAGAAGGCGGAGAGGATTTCCTCTTTCGCCATGCCGATCGCCTCGCCCGGCGCCAGATTCTTGCTTTCGCCCCGGCGCAAGGCCCGCTTGGCCTCGGTGCCGGCGTCGTCCAATGCCATCAACAGCGTCGTCGCCGGCAGTTTGCGGCGCCGGTCGATGCGGACATAAACATGGTCCTTGGCGTCGAACTCGAAGTCGAGCCACGAGCCGCGATAGGGGATGACCCGGGCGGCGAACAGGTATTTGCCCGAGGAATGGGTCTTGCCCTTGTCGTGGTCGAAGAACACGCCCGGGCTGCGGTGCATCTGCGAGACGATGACCCGCTCGGTGCCGTTGATGATGAACGTGCCGTTGCGCGTCATCAGCGGCATGTCGCCCATATAGACGTCCTGCTCCTTGATGTCGCGGATCGAGCGCGAGCCGGTATCCTCGTCGACGTCCCACACGACGAGGCGCAACGTCACCTTCAAGGGCGCAGCAAAGGTGATGCCGCGCTGCTGGCACTCGTCGACGTCGTATTTCGGGGTTTCCAGCTCATAGCGGACAAATTCGAGCTGGGCGCGCTCGGAGAAATCGCGGATCGGAAATACCGACTTCAGCACCTCCTGCAAGCCGACATTGGCGCGCTGCTCGGCTTCGACCCCCATTTGCAGGAAATGGTCGTAGGAGCTGCGTTGCACCTCGATCAGGTTGGGCATCGGAGCGACCTCGGGGATGCGCCCGAAAGTCCTGCGGAGCCGCCTCTGGCCGTTGAAGGATATCGCCATCTATGTCCCTCGCTGTGGACCGCCCCCGGTGCGGATCTACCGGGCGCCGTCCGAAAGTCTCACCGCCGCCGTGCCGCGCTGTCGCGCACGGGCCGCCCGCCATGGATCGGCGGCTGGTACTTGAAGACGCCGATGCCGGGCGTGCGACAGGCGTCGCACCCCGGCTCGGTACTCTCGATTTTGGTGCGGCGCCCAGGGAGAACTCCCGGGCGGCCGCGGTGCGCTGCAGCAGGTCGTGACGGACCTACCTTATTTCGACAGTCGCACCCGCATCTTCAAGCTGCTTCTTGATTTTTGCCGCCTCTTCCTTGTTGACGCCTTCCTTGACCGGCTTCGGCGCCGCCTCGACGAGGTCCTTGGCCTCCTTGAGGCCGAGCTGGGTCAATGCGCGCACTTCTTTGATCACATTGACCTTCTTGTCGCCGATCGTCGCGAGGATCACGTCGAACTCGGTCTTTTCGGCGACCGCCTCGGCGACCGGCGCCGCCGCCGCAGCCGCCGCGACCGGCGCAGCGGCCGACACGCCCCACTTCTCCTCGAGCATCTTTGCCAGCTCGGCCGCCTCGATCACGGTCAATGCCGACAGATTGTCGACGAGTGTTGCCAGATTAGCCATATTGCTACTCCCGATTATGCCCTGATGGTCTGTGTCTCTGCGAATTTCCCGCCGCGGCTAGGCCGTTTCGCCCCCGGTTTCCGCCTCGCCCTCTGTGCCCGCCTCGGCCCCGGTGTCCGCCTCGCCACCGGCATCCGCCTCGCCTCCGGTGTCCGCCTCGCCGTTCTGTTCCGCATACGCCGCCAGCACCCGGGCGAGTTGCCCGCCCGGCGTCTGCAATAGCACCGCGAGCTTGGTCGCCGGCGCGGTGAGCAGCCCGATGATCCTGCCGCGCAATTCGTCGAGCGAGGGCAGCGTCGCCAATGCCTTGACCGCCGCCTCGTCGAGCACCTGGCCCGACAGCCCGCCGCCGACGATCGTCAGCTTGGCGTTGCGGTTGGCATACTCGACCGCGGCCTTGGCCGCCGCGACCGGATCGCGCGAAAAGGCGATCGCCGTCGGCCCGCTGAACAGCGGCGCCAATGCGGCAAACGGCGTCCCCTCGAGGGCGCGCCGCACCAGCCGGTTCTTGGTCACCCGGTAGCGCGCCCCGGCGGCGCGCATCTGGCGCCGCAACTGGGTCACTTCGGCGACCGACAACCCGGTCTGATGGGTCACGACGACGCACACCGTGTCGGACAGATCGTCGTGCAGGGTCGCGGTCAACAGCTGCTTTTGCGCTCGATCCACCAATTCTCTCCAAACTCGCCGTCGCGCGGCGCCCCCGGCAAATGCCGACGCCGCCGGGCCACGCCCGCCGGGCCGCGATCGCCGGCTCGCCTATGCCCTGGATTCCTCCGCCAGGCCGGCGAGATCGACCTTGACCGCCGGCCCCATCGTCGAGGAGAGGCTCACCCGCTTGATGTAGGTGCCCTTGACCCCGCTCGGTTTGCCCCGGGTGATCGCGCCGACAAAGGCGCGCACATTATCGACGAGCGCATCGTCCGTAAAGCTCGCTTTGCCGACCCCGGCATGGACGATGCCGGCCTTCTCGGCGCGGAACTCGACCTGGCCGCCTTTCGCCGCCTGCACCGCTTCGGTGATGTTCTGCGTCACCGTGCCGAGCCGCGGGTTCGGCATCAGCCCGCGCGGCCCCAAAATCTTGCCGAGCCGGCCCACCACCGACATCAGATCCGGCGTCGCGACGGCGCGGTCGAAGTTGATCTCGCCGGCCTGCACCTTCTCGGCGAGATCCTCGGCCCCGACGACATCGGCGCCGGCGGCCTCCGCTTCCTTCGCCTTGTCGCCGCGCGCGAACACCGCAACCCGCACGGTCTTGCCGGTGCCGTGCGGCAGCATCACCGTGCCGCGCAAATTCTGGTCGGGCTTCCGCGGATCGAGGTTGAGGTTCATCGCGATCTCGACGGTCTCGTCGAACTTGGCCGAGGCGCGCGATTTGATCTCCTTGATCGCCGCGTCGATCGCCAGCGGCGCCGCCGCCGGGTCGATCCCCTGATAGGCTTTGGTCAGCCGCTTGCCGGTTTTGGCCATTGTCTGCTCCCGTGAGAAAGGCGATTGCGAGGCGATTACAGGGCGATTACTCGACGACCTCGAGCCCCATCGAGCGCGCCGAACCGACCACCATCCGGCACGCCGCTTCGAGATCGTTGGCGTTGAGGTCCACCATCTTCTCCTGCGCGATCTCGCGAACCTGCGCCATCGTGACCTGGCCGACCGCGCCGCCCTTGCCGGTGGTCTGCGCGCCCTTCTCAATGCCGGCAGCCTTCTTCAGGAAATAGCTGGCCGGCGGCGTCTTGGTCACAAAAGTGAAGCTGCGGTCGCCAAAGGCGGTGATCACCACCGGGATCGGCATGCCGGGCTCGAGGTTCTGGGTCTGCGCGTTGAATGCCTTGCAGAACTCCATGATGTTGAGGCCGCGCTGGCCCAAGGCCGGGCCGATCGGCGGCGACGGGTTCGCCTTGCCCGCCGGCACCTGCAACTTGATCATCCCGACAATTTTTTTCGCCATGACCTACCCTCGCCGTGTCATTCCCGCGCCAGCGGGAATCCAGGGGCGAGCGCTGCGCCGGCTGCCCTGGACCCCCGCTTGCGCGGGGGGGACGAGGGTTGTGGACATTGCGGTCGCCATTCGCGCGTGGCTCACACCTTTTCAACCTGCGAATATTCGAGGTCGACCGGGGTGGCCCGGCCGAAAATCGACACCGCGACCTTGATCCGCGACTTCTCCTCGTCAACTTCTTCAACGACGCCGTTGAACGAGGTGAACGGCCCGTCGGAGACGCGCACCTGCTCGCCGATCTCGAAGGTGATCGACGGCTTCGGCCGCTCGATCCCTTCCTGCACCTGACGCATGATCCGGGCCGCCTCGTTGTCGCTGATCGGCACCGGCCGGCCGCGGCCGCCGAGAAACCCGGTGACCTTGGCGGTGTTCTTGACCAGATGCCAGGTCTCGTCGCTGAGGTCCATCTTGATCAGCACATAGCCGGGAAAGAACTTGCGCTCCGAGGAAACCTTGGCGCCGCGCTTGACTTCGACGACTTCCTCGGTCGGCACCAGGATCTGCTCGAAGCGCTCCGCCATGCCCTTCTGCTCGGACTGCTCGCGGATCGCCGATGCCACCTTCTTCTCGAACCCGGAATAGACGTGGATCACGTACCAGTGGCTGGCCATACCGCTCTCCCCAACCTACTGGCCGAGCCCGAAAACGAGCCGCACGCCGTACGACAGCACCTGATCGATGATGAAGAAAAACGCCGCGGCGATGAACACCATCAGGAACACCATCGCCGTCGTGACCATGGTCTCCCTACGGGTCGGCCAGGTGACCCGCGACAGTTCCTGGCGCACCTGCTGGACGAATTCGGCGGCAGTGGTCTTGGCCATCTAAGCTCTGCTCAACCCGGCCGGACGCGGCCGAACGGACGCATGATACACGTTATAGGGCGGCAATGATGCCGGCACGGAGCCCCGGCCTGACGCCGCCATCCGGCGCCGGGGTGTGGCAGGAGTGGAGGGGCTCGAACCCCCAACCCCCGGTTTTGGAGACCGGTGCTCTACCAGTTGAGCTACACTCCTAAGAAGAGGGCGCCGGATCGGCGCCTCGCGTCCTTCGAGACGCCCGCTGCGCGGGCTCCTCAGGATGACGCCTTTTCTTAATGCCATCACGAGCTTACGTCATCCTGAGGAGCGCCTGAAAGGCGCGTCTCGAAGGGCGCGGGTTGTAATTCGGCGACTGTGACACCGGCTCACTATTTCAATATCTTGGCGACGACGCCGGCGCCGACGGTGCGGCCGCCTTCGCGGATCGCGAAGCGCAGGCCCTCGTCCATCGCGATCGGCACCAGGAGTTCGACTTCCATCGTGATGTTGTCGCCCGGCATCACCATCTCGGTGCCCTCCGGCAGGGTCACGGTGCCGGTCACATCGGTCGTGCGGAAATAGAATTGCGGCCGGTAGTTGGCGAAAAACGGCGTGTGCCTGCCGCCTTCCTCCTTGGTCAGCACGTAGGCCTCGCACTGGAAATGGGTGTGCGGGGTGATCGACCCCGGCGCCGCCAACACCTGGCCGCGCTCCACTTCCTCGCGCTTCGTGCCCCGGAGCAGCACCCCGATATTGTCGCCCGCCTCGCCCTGGTCGAGGAGCTTCCTGAACATCTCGACCCCGGTCGCCACCGTCTTCATCGTCGGCTTGAGGCCGACAATCTCCACTTCGTCGCCGACTTTGACGATGCCGCGCTCGACCCGCCCGGTCACCACCGTGCCGCGCCCCGAGTTCGTGTACACATCCTCGATCGGCATCAAAAACGGCCGGTCCTTGGCGCGCTCCGGCTGCGGGATGTAGCTGTCAACGGCCGCCATCAGCTCCATGATCTTGTCATGCCCGACTTCGGGGTCGCGCCCCTCCAGGGCGGCCAATGCCGACCCCTGCACCACCGGGATGTCGTC
>DATLTH010000045.1:0-10429 GCA_035533695.1 Allostellaceae bacterium
GGTCGCCGATAGCGGCCTGCAGATGTCGGACATCGACGGGCTGGCGACCTATCCGGAATTGCCGGCCACCGGGCATGCCGAAGTCGACGGCATCTCGGTCGTCTCGGTCAACTGCATGATGGCGATGCTGAAACTGCCGAACCTCAGCTGGCACATTCAGGTCGGCTCGGTGAATATCGGCGGCGCGGTGCAGCAGGCGGTCAACGCGCTCCTCGCCGGGGTGTGCACCTACGCCGTCGTGTGGCGGGCGATGCACAACCCGCGCGGCACCTACCAGAACCTGCCCGCCGGCATGGCCGCGGGTGCCGCGCAGTTCACCGCGCCTTACGGCTTCGGCGGGCCGGGCCAGGGCATGGCGGTCGCCTATACGCGCTGGCTCGAACGCCACGGCCAGAACCGCGAAAAGATGGCGACGCTCGCGGTGACCCAGCGCCGCCACGCGCAGCACAACCCGCACGCCTATTTCTACGGTACGCCCCTGTCGCCCGAGGATTATCTCGCCTCGCGCATGGTGGCCTACCCGTTCTGCCTCTTCGATTGCGACATCCCGGTGCAGGGGGCGGTCGCCATCGTGCTGACGACGGCCGAGCGGGCATCCGACCTGAAGCCGACCCCGGCCTATCTCGCCGGCTATGGCGAGCGCCTCAAATTCGAGGTGGCCGGCCGCATCGGCAGCCTTGCCGATTACATGGAGGGCGGCCGCAGCTCGGCGAAACTGACCTGGGAGCGCTCCGGCTTCGGCCCGAAGGATGTCGATGTCGCGCAGATCTACGACGGCTTTTCCGCCTCGGTGATCTACGGCCTCGAAAGCTACGGGTTCTGCGGCGAAGGCGAGGCGCTCGACTTCATCCAGGACGGCCGCATCGAATTGGGCGGCGATCTTCCCCTCAACACCTTCGGCGGCAGCCTCGGAACGGGCCGCATCCACGGCCTCTGGCATATCATCGAAGGCGCATTGCAAGCCTCCGGCCGCGCCGGCACCCGCCAGGTCAAGGACGCCAACGTCAGCTTCGTCGGCGCCAGCGCCCCGATCGTCACCGGCACCACGTTCATCTTCGTGCGCGAGCCGTATTGACGAAAATGTAGGGCGGAACAGCGAAGTGCATTCCGCAAAATCGGCGCGAGCGGTCGGCGGATTACGCTTCGCTCATCCGCCCTACGCTTGCTCCCGGTGCTGCGGACCTCACCCAGATAACATCGTGACCGGCCGCTTCGAGCGCCGCTACCGCAGCCCTCGAAAAGTTCTCGTCGGCAAGGAGGCGCACGCCTACACCGCGCTCGGGAAAACCTTCTCCGAGTTCAGGGCATCGCGCGCGTAAGCAAGGCAGGCGAGGATATCCTCGCGCGTGACGCCGGGATAATTGGCGACGATCTCCGCCTCGCTCCAGCCGTCGGCCAACAGGCCGATCACGAACTCGACCGCCAGCCGCGTGCCGCGAACGACCGGTTTGCCGGCGAGCACGTCGGGATCGAGCGTAATGCGCGGATGTTTTGCCATTGCCAGCGGGTCTCTGTTTTTCCGCGCCATCTTAGCCGATCTTGCGGCGAACCGCAGCCGCTCCCGGGCAGTCGCGATTGCCGCTTCCGACCACGAGCATTAGTCTAAAGTCGCGCGATGCGAGCCGCAAGCGCCAACGTCTCCTTCGTCGGCGCCAGCGCCCCGATCGTAACCGGCACCACGTTCGTTTTCGTGCGGGAGCCGTATTGAAGTGAGAAAGCAAGATTATCGTGTCGTACCGGCAAAAGCCGGTATCCACGGCGGAGGTGGGTCCCGGCCTGCGCCGGGATGACGCTCAGGTGGAGGAAGCGGCAATGGCACAGGTTGGTACGGGCAAGTATACCTACGAGCTGATCCAGGATTTCTGCAAACTGCCGGCCGGGCAGGAGTTCGGCCTCGTCAGCCGGGTGGCGGCGGATGAGCAGGACCGCATCTATGTGTTCCAGCGGAAGGACCCGCCGGTTGTCGTGTTCGACCGCGAGGGCAAGTATCTGGGCGCCTGGGGGACGGGCGCGGTGGCCGATCCGCACGGCCTCAAGATCATCGGCGACACGGTCTATACGACCGACCGCTCCGATTCGTGCGCCAAATCCTTCACCCTCGACGGCAAGGTGACATTGGCGCTGGGCACGCCCGGCCGGCATTCCGATACCGGCAAGGTCGAGAACTGGCTGGTCGAGCGGGCCGCGGGGCCGTTCAACCACCCGACCGAGATGATCCGCCACCCCAACGGCGACATCTACGTGACCGACGGCTACCGCAACGCCCGCGTCCACCGCTTTTCCGCGGACGGCAAGCTCAAATCGTCGTGGGGTATGCCGGGGCAGGGGCCCGGGCAGTTCCACCTGCCGCACTCGATCGGCTTTGACGATGCGGGCATGCTCTACGTCGCCGACCGCTCGAACAAGCGCATCCAGATCTTCACGCCGGACGGCGAATTTCGCGGCCAATGGACCGGCATGGGCGGCCCCAACGACATCACCCGCGGCAAGGACGGCAACTGGTACATCGCCGAGCAGGAAGATAGCGGCAACCCCGCCTACTGCACCGTGCGCTCGCCTGACGGCACCGTGCTCGCCAAGATGGAGAGCCGCCATGTCCACGGCATCGGCGTCGACTCGCACGGCGACATCTACGCCGGCCTGACCCAGAACCGCAGCGTCGACAAGTTCGTGCGGAAAGGTTGATCGCCGGCCGCAATCGGGCCGTTTGGCATACAATGAAACCGCGCCGGCCGGCGCGGCCTCAATGAAAATAGCGGCCGCTGTCGATGACGACGGTCTGCCCGGTCATCGTGTCGGTGCGGCACATCGTGACGACCATGTCGGCGCAATCGTCCTTGTCGGCGGGCTTCTTGAGGAGCGAGGTGGCGGCGGAGTTCTCGATCTGCTCGCGCCGCAGGTTGGAGGTCGCGCGGGTGCCTTCGAGGAGGCCAGGGGCGACGCAGTTGACCAACATCTCGGGCGCCAGGGCGACGGCCATGCAGCGCGTCAGGTGGATGAGCCCTGCCTTCGACACGGCGTAGGCGATCGAGGAGCCGGTCGGCCCGACCCCGGCGACCGACGAGATGTTGACGATGCGGCCCCGCCCGTACGCCTTCATCAGCGGCGCCGCCGCCTTTATGAGGCGCATCGGCCCGGTCAGGTTGACGGCGATGATCTTGTCCCACACCTCGATCGTCAGGCTGTCGAGGTCGGCAAACGGGATCGCCAGGTTGTAGGCGGCGTCGTTAACGAGGATGTCGAGGCGGCCGAAACGCGCGCTCACCTCGCCGACCAGTTGCTCGACCGCCGCGCCGTCGGTGACGTCGCAGCGAAAGGCGGTGGCGTTGATCTGATGGCGAGCGCTCAGCTCGCGCGCGACGCCTTCCGCCGCCTCGCGGCTCTGGGCATACATGACCGCGACATTGACGCCCTCGCGCGCCAGCGCGTGGCAGATGCGCGTTCCGAGCCCGCCATTGCCGCCCGTCACCAGAGCGACCGCGCCCGTGAGGTCCATCAGCTTCCTCCTCTATCTCTCGCATTAGAGGCCGGTCCGCTCCGGCCTGTCGAGCTTTGCCGCGGTCGGCGGACCCGAGCGGACATTACCGGGGCTCGGCGCCTTCGATCTCCTCGCGCAGCAGCTCCAAGGTCAGCCACTGTTCCTCGGCTGCGCCCTGCTCCTTGCGGGCGGCGGCGAGCGCCTCGGTGATCGCGCCGAACCGCGCCGGGTCGCGCGCATAGAGCTCCGCATCGGCCAGGGCGGCGTGCAGTTCGGCAATCTGCGTCTCCAATGCGGCAATCCGGGCCGGCAACAGCTCCAATGCCCGCCGATCGTTGAACGTCATTCGCCGCAAACGGCCGGAAGGTGATCTGCTGCTCGATGTGGCGGGGCGGGATTGCCGGGTGTTTCGCGCCGTTGCGGGCGGCGCCGGGCGGGGCGCAGCTGCCCGCTGCGCCAGCATATCGGTGTAGCCGCCGGCATACTCGATCCAGCGCCCGCTGCCTTCGCTCGCGATGACCGATGTCGCCACCCGGTCAAGGAAGTCGCGGTCGTGGCTGACCAGCAGCACAGTGCCGGCATAGTCGGCCAGCTTTTCCTGCAACAGGTCGAGCGTCTCCAGATCGAGATCGTTCGTCGGTTCGTCGAGCACCAGAAGGTTCGACGGGCGCGCGAACGCGCGGGCGAGCGTCAGGCGGGCGCGCTCGCCGCCGGATAGCGCGCCCACGGGGGTGCGGGCCTGCTCCGGGCGAAACAGAAAATCCTTCATGTAGCCGACGACATGCCGGCTTCGGCCCCCCACGGTCACGGTTTCGCCGCCGCCGCCGGTCAGCGCGTCCGCCAAACTCTGTTCCGGGTCGAGGGTTTCGCGGTGCTGATCGAGCGTCAGCCGCGCAAGGTTGGTGCCGAGCCGAACTTCTCCGGCATCGGGGGCGAGCACGCCGGTCAACAGATTGAGCAATGTCGTTTTGCCGGCGCCGTTTGGTCCGACGATGCCGACCCGGTCGCCGCGCACGATGCGGGTCGAGAAATTCCGCACGATCGGGCGCTCGCCATAAGATTTGGAGAGGCGCTGCGCGACCATGACAAGGCGGCCGGATGGCACGGCCTGCGTCGCTTCGAGGCGCGCCGTCCCGGTTGCGGCGAGGTGTTCCTTGCGCTGTCGCCGCAGCGCGTGCAGTTCGGCCAGCCGCCGCTGGTTGCGCGTGCGCCGGGCGGTGACGCCGTAGCGCAGCCAGTCTTCCTCCATCGCGATCTTGCGCCCGAGCTTGTGCTGCTCGCTCTCTTCCCGCTCGAGGATGTCGTCACGCCACGCCTCGAAGGCCGAAAACCCCTCGTCCAGTGTGCGCGTGACGCCGCGGTCGAGCCATACCGTGGCATGCGAGAAGCGTTCGAGCAGCCGGCGGTCATGGCTGATCAGCACGATGCCGGAGCGCAACCCGGCCAACTCGGCTTCCAGCCACTCGATGCCGGGCAGATCGAGATGATTGGTCGGCTCGTCGAGCAGCAGAATATCCGGCGAGGGAGCCAGCGTGCGCGCCAGCGCGGCGCGCCGCGCCTCGCCGCCAGACAGCGAGGCGGGGTGTTCCGCGCCCGACAGGCCCAATGCCTTGAGGAGATAGAGCGCCCGGTGGCGGCTCTCTGCCGCCGCCTCGCCGAACCCCGCCTCGACAAAGGCGAGGGTGGTATCAAAGCCGGACAGGTCGGGTTCCTGTGGCAGGTATTGGACACTCGCGCCGGGCTGGGTGAAGCATTCCCCGGCATCCGGGTGTACGAGCCCGGCGGCGATGCGCAGCAAGGTCGATTTGCCGGAGCCGTTGCGGCCGACCAGGCAGATCCGGTCGCCGGACGCGACGGCCAGCGCCGCGCCCGAGAGGAGCGGTGTTGCCCCGAATGTCAGGCTGATGTCCTGCAACAGAAGCAATGGCGGCGGCATGCTCAGAGCTGCAATCGGCAGGCGCGGCGGCGCATCGCGCAGCGCCTCATGCAAAAATTTCCCCGAGCCGCCGGATCGACGCCAGCGTCCGTTCCACCGGCAGGCCGGGCCATTGGCAGCGCATGATGAAGTGGTTGACGCCGAGCAGTTCGCAATATCGGGCGATTTCCTCCTTCACCGAAACCGTGTCGCCGATGATGAATCTGTCGCGGGCGAACTCGGTGAACGGCAATGGCGCCTCCTGCTGCCCGTCGAGGCCCCAGGCGGCATAGGCGTTGTATTTGTACTGCAACGGCCCGCGGCATTCCTCGAATGCGGTGGCGTGGCTCTCGCCGACATAACATTCCACCGTGATCGGGAAATCGGTTGCGGTGCGGCCGTATTCGGCCAGCGCGGCGCGATAGGTTTTCATCAGCGGAACGGTCGTGCCAAGGCCGCTGCTGTTGACGATCAGCCAGGCGTCGCCGATCCGGGCGGCGCGCCTCACCGAAACGTCGGCCTGACCGGCGATGTAAAGCGGCGGTCCGCCGGCTCGCACCGACTTCAGGCTGAGCCCGGCGTCGTTGACGGTATAAAAGCGGCCGTGGTGCGTGAGTTTGTCTTCGGTCCACAGGCGCTTCATCAGGGCAATCGCCTCGTTGAACCGCGGCGCCCGCTCCGCCAACGGAATGCCGAACGCGTCGAACTCCGGCTGGCGGTAGCCGAGGCCGAGGCCCAGGATGTAGTTGCCGCCGGTGAGGACATCGAGGGTGGCGGCCTCCTCGGCGACGTGCATCGGGTTTTGCGGCGGCAGGATCAGGATGTTGGGGCCCAGGGTCATCCCCTCGGCGTATGCCGCGAGGTAGCCCATCGTCGGCGCGATCTGCAGCATCTGCATCGGATAGGTCAGCCAGTGATGCGGGAACCACAGCGATTTGAACCCGGCGTCGCGCGCCGCGCGCACCTGCTCGACCAAGGCCGGCACGTGAGCCGCCACGTTATTGCCTTCGGGAAATTGGGTATTGAGGAACAGACCGACCTTCATGCTGGCTCAACCTCGCTGTATCGCGGCCGCATTGAACGCTTCGACATTGAACGCTTCGACAAGGCCGGTGGCTATCGTCAAGTCGATCGTTCCGGCAGGCGCTGAGCAGGCGCGCCCGGTAAGCCAGGTCCGGGGGCGCATGGCGACGGCGCGACCGGGTGAATCCTGGCTGTGTTGTTGAGGTTTTGCGCCGCCACCAAACCTCCAGTTTCACTGTTGTCGCCTTTTTGCCACTGTTGCCGATAAGGCACAACGGGCACGAAAAGCCACGCTCACATCCGGGTTCAATTGACACCGAATTGGCTCTCGATTGTATGCTTCCGCCGTCTCCCGCTCACGGGCTGCATTGATCCGGAAATCGCCAAGTAGTCGGCAACAACTCACGCCTTCCGTTCACTTGCGGCCTGGCGATAACGCGGGTAAGTGCTCGGCCGCTGCCGAGAGCGAGAAGATTGGGGGTCAAGCGCCGCTCGTGCGGGGTTCGATTGGGGGCAACGTGTCCGACTCGACAAACGTCATATCATTTCCGCCGATCGTTCGGGCAAGACGGGCGGACGACGGAACGCCTGCAGGGCGGCCCGCCGACCACGAATTCACCGAGCGCGAGCTTGCCGCTCTGTGCCGGTGGTTTTCGGCGATGAAATACGCCTTTCCCGGGACCGAAGGCGTGATGATCGTCAGCCATCGCGAGCGCTATTCGGCTGTCGGTCTCTACAATCCGGCCGGCGGGGCGCCGAACTGCCTCGTCGCGAAGCATCAGGTGAGCGGTGCTGTCCGGTTTTTCTGGTCGACCGAAGGGGACCCGCCGCGGATCATCTGCGATCTGTCGGAGATCACCGACGCCCATATCCGCGCGATCCGCCCGCCGCGCAACGAGAAGGGCTGGCTCGACCCGATCGGCTGGATGGGGGTTTATGCCGCGCGTATGATTGCGACAGCGCTACAAGTGGTTTGACTACCGGTACGCGAACCGGCACGGTAGCAGCCGCTGCGGCCGGCTGAGCGCTCTGCGCGAGGCTGCCGATGGGGGGATTTCATCGTAGCGAACCGCTCTTGTCCGGTCTGCGGCGCACCAGGCGCCGCGAGCCGGTTGCTGTTTCCCAGTGCCGCGAGCGCGCCGGACCGGCCTCCCGCGACCTCACGCTGCCGGAGGCGGAGGTGAAGAGAGCGATCGTCGTTGTCGGTTTGCTGGCGGGGCTGCTGGCTGGCTGCGGCGCACTGCCGACCGCCGGTCCGACCGCCCGCGATGTCGTGAACCAGGAGGTCAGCCACAACCAGACGCGCTTCGATCTCGTCGATATCGACGATAATGTCGTTGCGGCCTTGCTCGCCGAACCGCGGGAGAGCTTCCATGCGCGGTTCAAGAAATACGGCCACCCGCCTCAGCCGAAGATCGGCGTCGGCGACAGCGTCGTCGTATCGATCTGGGAGGCGGCGAGCGGCGGGCTGTTCAGTTCGTCGCCGACCGACCATGTGTCGACCGGCTCGCGCAGCGTCACGATCCCCGAGCAGGTCGTCGGCCGCGACGGCGGCATCAGCGTACCGTTTGCCGGCCGGGTTCCCGCCGCCGGGCATCTCCCGGTCGAGGTCCAGCGCACGATCGAGCAGCGGCTTGCCGATAAGGCGATCGAGCCGCAGGTCATCGTTACCGTCACGAAGAGCCTGAGCAACAGTGCGACGGTCACCGGCGAGGTCGTGAACGGGGCAAGGGTCCCGCTGTCGCTGAAAGGCGATCGGCTGCTCGATCTGATCGCCGAGGTCGGCGGCGCGAGAGCCCCGGTCTATGAGACCTTCGTGCGGCTGTCGCGCGGCGGGGTTACCGCGACAATCCCGATGGAAGCCCTGATTTCGCATCCTGCCGAAAACATCTACGCCCAGCCCGGCGATGTTTTGACCCTGGTGCGCCTGCCGCAGTCGTTCACCGCGTTCGGCGCGACCGGCGCCAACGCGCAGATCCCGTTCACCAGCGAAAAGATGACATTGGTGGAAGCGCTCGCCAAGGCCGGCGGGCTGCAGGATCAGCGATCGGATCCGGCAGGGGTGTTCCTCTTTCGCTTTGAGCCGCCGCGCGTCGTCAGGGCGCTGGGCCGGCCGGTGATCGGTACCGGTCCGGACGGCACCTCCCCCGTCGTTTATCGGCTCGATCTGCGCAATGCCAAATCCTATTTTCTGGCGCAGCGGTTCCCGATGGAAGACAAGGATATCATCTACGTCGCCAACGCCGACTTGAATGAAATTCAGAAGTTCTTCACCTTGCTGAACACGCTGACCGGCCCGGTGATCACCGGAATCGTGGTGAAAAGCACGGTGCCGTAGTGCCCACTGTGCCGTAGTGCCGTTGCCTTGATCGCGTTCGACCTGTCACGGCTCCTGTCACGCGCCGGTCGAGGGACGCCGACCGGGATCGACCGGGTCGAACTCGCTTATGCCGAGCACCTGATGGCGAATGGCGGGCGGGCCTGCTTTACCGCGGTAACGGCGGGCGGCCGGCTCGGAATGCTGCAATACCCCGCGGCCGAGCAGTTTGTCGCCGCGACCGCAACGGCGTGGCGAGGTGCTCCCGACCCGGCCCACCAGGAACGGCAGGTGCGCCGGATCGCGCGACGGGCCCGGCTGGGTCTTCTTGCCAGTCGCGAGAGGGTGTTGCTGTCGCGGCTGCGAGCCGGCGCCGCACGCCCGGTCTATCTGCTGGTGTCGCACCATCACCTCGAACAGAGCGGCCTCATCGCCCGGCTCAAGGAGCGCAGCGGCGCGCGCTTCGTCTGCCTGATCCACGACCTCATCCCGATCGAGTTTCCCGAATATGCCAAGCCCGGACAGGCGGAGAACCACCTGCGCCGCATCGAAACCGCGTCGCGCTTCGCCGACGCGCTGATCGTCAATTCAACGGTCACGCGCGATGCGCTGCAGCCTCACCTCGATCGCGCAGATCGGGCGCCGCCCATTCTGGTCGCGCCGTTCGGCGCCGATCTCCCCGCCGTCCCGGCCGACGCGGTGCCCCCATTCGCTCGCCCTTATTTTGTTTACGTCAGCACGATCGAAGCGCGCAAAAACCACCTCCTGCTGCTCAATCTGTGGCGCCGTCTCGCGACCGATCTGGGCGAGCGCGCGCCGCAACTGGTGCTGATCGGCCAGCGCGGGTGGGAAGCGGAAAACGTCGTCGACATGCTCGACCGCTGCCCGGCGTTGCGCGGCACGGTCATCGAGCGCAACACGGTGGCCGACGCCGAAATGGTCGGGCTGCTGAAGGGCGCGCGCGCCTTGCTGCTGCCGTCCTTTGCCGAGGGGTTCGGCCTTCCTCTGATCGAGGCATTGCAATTCGGCGTTCCCGCGCTGTGCAGCAACCTTGCGGCCTTGCGCGAAACCGGCGGAACGGTCCCCGAGTTTCTTGATCCGCTCGACGGTCCCGGCTGGCACATGGCGGTCCTCGATTACGCACTGCCGCAATCGCCCCGGCGGGACGCCCAGATCGCCCGGCTTCGCGGTTGGGCGCCGCCCCGGTGGTCCGATCATTTCGCCGTCGTCGACGATTTTATTGCCGATGCGGCGGCGGTTCCCGTCCGCGCCTGAGCGGCCTCAGCTCGATGTCGTCATCAATCGGCCGAGGTGGCGGACGACCGAGGCGAGGTCGGCCGGTTCGGCGGCGACCGCGCGGGCCTCCTCGATCAAAATGGCGGCCGCCTCGCGCACCTGCGTTTCGCTGTGGTCGGCGGTCAGGAAAAAGCGCAGCCGCGCCGCCCGCTCGGGAACGGCGGGGTAGAGGATCGGCTGGACGTTGACGCCGCGGTGCAAGAGCGCCTGCGACAGCCGGGCGGCGCCGATCGAACTGCCGGTAATGATCGGGACGATCGCCGCGCCGATCGATCCGCCGACATCAAGCCCGCCGTCGCGGGCGAGTTGGAGAAACAGCGCCGCCTTCTCGTTCAACCGGCGCACCCGTTCCGGCTCGCGCTCGAGGATTTCGACCGCCGCCAAAGCCGCCGCCGCCACC
>DATLTH010000046.1:0-2685 GCA_035533695.1 Allostellaceae bacterium
CGCGCGGGGTCCCTGCCGAGCATGGCCTCAAGTTTCTCGCTGCGCAGCGCGGCTGGATTGCCGCGCGGCTCGAGGCCCTGCCGGCGCTGGTGCCGTTCACCGAAGGGGCGGTCGTGCCGGTGTTTGGCGTGCCGCATCGCATCTGCCGCGCCAATGACCCGGCGGCGCCGCCGGTCACGATCGGCGACGGCGAAATCCGGGTGCGCGGCATGCCGGAGCACCTCGCGCGCCGGGTGCGCGACCATCTGATCCGCCTCGCCCGCGATGATCTGGCATGCCGCGCCCGCCTCCTCGCCGCCCGGGTCGGCAAGCCGATCGCCCGCATCGGCGTGCGCGACACCAAGAGCCGCTGGGGCAGCTGCTCCTCGAAGGGCGCGCTGTCGTTCAGCTGGCGGCTCGTGCTGATGCCCGAAAATGTGGTGGATTACGTCGTCGCGCACGAGGTGGCGCATCTCGTCGAGATGAACCACGGCCCGCGCTTCTGGCAATTGGTCCGCACGCTGACGCCGGACCCGGCGGTGCCGCGCGCCTGGCTGAAGCGGCACCGCAACCGGCTGTTCGCCTACGGCTGAACAACCGCCGCCGGCCGGCGCATGATCCACAAGAGGAGCGCGAGGCTCGGCAGGCACAACAGCGTGCTCAGCACGAAGAACGGGACCCACCCGAGCGCCTCGGCGAGCGCGCCGCCCGAGGCCGACAGCACATTGAGCCCGACCGTCGCCAGCGACGACAACAGCGCATACTGCGTCGCGGTAAAATCGCGGCTGCACAGGTTCGACAGATAGGCGACAAACGCCGCCGAGGCCATCCCGCCGGTCAGGTTTTCGCCGCCGATCGTCAGGGCCAGCATGCCGACATCGTGGCCCGCCCAGACCTGCACCGCGTATGTCAGGTTCGACAACGCCTGCAGCGCGCCGCAGATGAGCAGCGCCCGGAAAACCCCGATCCGCGCCACAAGGACGCCGCCCAGAGCGACCCCGGCCAGCGTCGCCACGACGCCGTAGACCTTGGCGATCGTCGCCACCTCGACCTTGGTGAAACCGAGCGCGACGTAGAGCGGGTTCGCCATCGAGCCGGCCAACGCGTCGCCGAATTTGTAGAACACGATGAACAGTGCGATCGCCGTGAGCTGAAGCAACCCGGTACGCGCGAAGATGTCGCGGAACGGCGCGACGACAGCGCGCGCGAGCCAAGTGCGCACCTGCTCTCCGGCTTTCGTTCCAGGCAACCGCTCCGGTGCATCGGTGGCGCCGGGTTCCGGCGTGAACCACACGGTCACCATGCCGACGCCCATCAATGCCGCCATCACGGCATAGGCGAAATGCCAGCCGCCATAGCTCGCCGCATAAAGCGCGCCGGCGCCGGAGGCGAGCATGCCGAAGCGGTAGCCCCATTGGGTTGCCGCCGCCCCGGCGCCCTGCTCGTCGGCGCTCAGCAACTCGATGCGGTAGGCGTCGATGACGATGTCCTGTCTCGCCGACAGGAAGGCGACGACAACGGCGGCGAGCGCCGTCATGGCGGGAGCCGTGCGCGGGTCGGTTTGGCCGAGGGCGAGGATCGCGAACATCAGCAACAGCTGGATCGTCAATGCCCAGCTCCGCCGCCGGCCGAGCCGCGCTGTCAACAGCGGGATCGGCAGCCGGTCGATCACCGGCGACCACAGGAATTTGAGGCTGTACGACGTGCGCACCAGCCCGAACAGCCCGATCGCGGTCAGCGACACGCCAAGCTCGGCGAGCCAATAGGACAAGGTTCCGAAGGTCAATGCCAACGGCAGACCGCTCGAAAACCCCATCAGGAGGATCGCGACCAGGCGCGGCTGGCGATAGACCGCCAGCGAGGCGAGCCGGCCATCTCCGCCCGGGCGACGGCGCCAGCCGCGCGCGGCACCTTCCGTCATCGCGTCAGACCGTCGAAACGGGAGTTCGCCCGTTTCCGGCATCGCACGGTTGCTCCGGGACCGCGTCCGGTGCAGGCTTCACGCTTACAATCTCTCGGCAATGGAGGAAACGATGGCATTCGAAGTTCGCCGCATCGTCACCGGGCACGACGCCAACGGCAAGGCAATCGTCGCCAGGGATGAAAAACTTGTCGCCGCCAGCACGCCGGCCCGGCCGGGTATTGCGCGCCTCGAATTGTGGTCGGCCGACACGATGCCGGTCGACAACAACGAAGGCGCCGCCGCCGAGGCGCAGCGCAAGGGCTTTGTCGTCCGCCACAATTACGTCGGCTCGGGGCAGGGCCACGTCTGCCGCGTTGTCGAATTCGCGCCGGGCGGAACGAAATTCATGCATCGCACCGAAACGCTCGATTACGCGATCCTGCTGTCGGGCGAATGCGACCTCGAACTCGACGACGGCAAGATCGTACACATGAAGCAGGGCGATATCTGCGTGCAGCGCGGCACGATGCACGCCTGGGTCAACAACAGCGGCAAACCCTGCACCTTCGCCTTCATCCTGATCGACGCCGACCCGGTCGAGGCAGGCGGCGGAAAGCTGACGACGCACTACCCCGTCGGCTGAGCCGCAACCCCGTCCGCGCTATTGCAGGGCGCGGCAGGCGCGTTCGATGCGGGTGCAGGCCTCGCGCAATTCGTCGTTGGAGGTCGCGTAGGAGATGCGGAAATGCGGCGCCAGCCCGAACGCGCTGCCGTGCACCACCGCCACCCCTTCGCTTTCGAGG
>DATLTH010000047.1:0-5819 GCA_035533695.1 Allostellaceae bacterium
CCGGCCGGTCCCAACGCCGGCAGCTTCGAGCCCCTCGACCTGACGGCGATCGCCGGGCGCGCGGCGCGCACCGGCGGCCCGATCAGCGCCGAGGTGCAGATCAACGCGCAGGGCCAGGGGCCGGGCTTCACGACCCATATCTGCGACGTGGAAATCGACCGCGAGACCGGGCACGTCAAGATCCTGCGCTATACCGCGATCCAGGATGTCGGAAGGGCGATCCATCCCTCCTATGTCGAAGGGCAGATCCAGGGCGGCGTCACCCAGGGGATCGGCTGGGCCTTGAGCGAGGAATACGTCTACGACAAGGACGGGCGCCTCGAAAACCCCGGCTTCCTCGACTACCGCATCCCGGTCGCCTCCGACCTGCCGATGATCGAGGCGGTGCTGATCGAGGTGCCGAACCCGCGGCATCCGTTCGGCGCCCGCGGGGTGGGCGAAGTACCGCTCGTGCCGCCGATGGCGGCGGTCGCCAATGCGATCTTCGACGCGACCGGCATCCGCCTGCGCGACCTGCCGATGTCGCCGCCGAAATTGCGCGCCGCCTTCGATGCCGAGGCGCTGCCCCGGGCGGCGGAATAGGTGGTATTGTCATTGCGAGGAGCAAAGCGACGAAGCAATCTCGCTCATAGCGCCTGGATTGCTTCGCTGCGCTCGCAATGACGGCTGATCTCACGTTTTCACTCATGGAGTGAGCTGATGACATATCTCGACAAAGCCTCTCTGAAGGTCGTCGGCACCAGGCCGATCCGTCCCGACGGCGTCGACAAGGTGATCGGGCGCGCCGCGTTCGGCGCCGACATGACGATGCCCGGCATGCTGTGGGGCAAAGTGAAGCGCAGCCCGCACGCCCATGCCCGCATCAAGTCGATCGATGCCTCGAAGGCGCTCGCCCTGCCCGGGGTCAAGGCGGTCGTGACATCGGCCGATTTCCCCGAGATTGCGTCCGAGGAAGCGTTTGTCGGCGAAGGGCCGATGAACTTCCGCGACCTGTCGTCCAACTGCATGGCGCGCGGCAAGGCGCTCTATGACGGACACGCCGTTGCCGCGGTGGCGGCGACCTCGCCGGCGATCGCCGAGGAGGCGATCGACCTGATCGACGTGCAGTACGAGGTATTGCCCTACGTCATCGACGTCGAAGACGCGATGAAGCCCGATGCGCCGGTCTTGCACGACGATTTGTTCACCCAGGGCGTCGATCCCAAGCCGGGCAAACCCTCCAACGTCGCCAAGCGGATCACCTTTACGAAGGGCGATATCGCGACCGGCTGGAAAGAGGCCGAGGTCACGATCGAGCGCCGCTATACCAGCCAGGCGGTGCACCAGGCCTATATCGAGCCGCATGCCTGCGTCGTCTCGATCGGCGCCGACAACCAGTGCACGATCTTCAGCTCCTCGCAGGGCCAGTTCATGGTGCGGGCGTACTGCGCCAAACTGCTCAACATCGACATCGCCAACATCCGCGCGATCCCGGCCGAGATCGGCGGCGGGTTCGGCGGCAAGACCCTCGTTTACCTCGAGCCGGTGGCGTTGGCGCTGTCGAAGAAGGCCGGCCGGCCGGTCAAGATCGTGATGAGCCGCGAAGAGGTGTTCCGCGGCACCGGCCCGGCGGCGGGCGGCGTCTACGAAGTAAAGCTCGGCGCCAAGAAGGATGGCACGATCGTCGCGGCCGAACTGCTGGTCAAACTGCAGGCCGGCGCCTTCCCCGGCTCGCCGGTCGGCCCCGCCTGCATGTGCGGCTTGGCGATGTATGACATCCCGCACGTCTCGATCGTCGGCTACGATGTCGTGTCGAACCGGCCGAAGGTGGCGGCCTATCGCGCCCCCGGTGCGCCGAACTCGACCTTCGGGACCGAAAGCTGCATGGACGAATTGGCGCAGCAACTCAAGATCGACCCGCTCAAACTGCGCGAGATCAACGCCGCCAGGGACGGCACCAAGGCGGCGCACGGGCCGACCTGGGCCAATATCGGCTATCAGCAGACGCTCGAAGCGGCGAAGAACCACCCGCACATGAAGATCGCGCTCGGTCCCAACCAGGGCCGCGGCATTGCTTCGGGCTTCTGGTTCAACATCGGCGGCGAATCGAGTGCGGCGGTGCACATCAACGAGGACGGCACGGCCGGCGTCGTCGAGGGCAACCCCGACATCGGCGGCTCGCGCGCCTCGATGGCGATGATGGCGGCCGAGGTGCTGGGCCTGCCCTACGAGCAGGTGCGCCCGATCGTCGGCGACACCAGCCAGACCGGCTATTGCTTCCTAACCGGCGGCAGCCGCGTCACCTTTGCGACCGGCATGGCGGTAACGCAGGCCGCCGAGAAGGTCGTCGTCGAATTGAAAAAACGCGCCGCGATGATCTGGGACATCAGCCCCGACGCTGTCGACTTCAAGGACGGCAAGGCCTATCCGGCCGGTCCCAACGCCGGCAGCTTCGAGCCGTTGTCGATCGAGGACATCGCAATGAAGGCCGGCCGCACCGGCGGCCCGATCGCCGCCGAGGTGTCGATCAACGCGCAGGGCGCCGGCGCCGGCTTTGCGACGCATATCTGCGACGTCGAGGTCGACCGCGAAACCGGGCACGTCAAGATCCTGCGCTACACCGCGATCCAGGATGTCGGCCGCGCGATCCACCCCAGCTATGTCGAAGGGCAGATCCAGGGCGGCGTCACCCAGGGCATCGGCTGGGCATTGAGCGAGGAATATGTCTACGACAAGCAGGGCCGGCTCGATAATGCTGGCTTCCTCGATTACCGCGTGCCGGTCGCCTCCGACCTGCCGATGATCGAGGCGGTGATGGTCGAGGTGCCCAACCCGCGCCATCCGTTCGGCGCCCGCGGGGTGGGCGAAGTTCCGATCGTGCCGCCGATGGCCGCGGTCGCCAACGCGGTGCGCGACGCCGTCGGCCTGGCGATGCGCGACCTGCCGATCTCGCCGCCGAAACTGCGCGCCGCGCTCGACGCCGAAGCGCCGCCGCGCCTCGCCGCGGAGTAGCGCAGACCGTGCGCGCGGCTCGCCCCCTTGCGGGGGAGGGAACGCCGGGGTGCGGGGCGCGATGCCTCTCCCTAACCCTCCCCCGCAGGCGGGGGAGGGCAGGGTGGGGGTCCTGCTGATGCCCCACGTCGTGATCGCCGGGATGGCGGCGCGCCGGTTCACCGGCGGGCTCGGCGAGTTCGATGTCGAGGCGAATACGGTGCGCCGCATGATCACCGAGCTCGACCGCCGCTTTCCCGGTCTCGGTCAGCAGATCGACGAATCGATGGCGGTGGCGATCGACGGCGAAATCTTCCAGGACGCCTACCAGACGCCGCTCAACCCCGACAGCGAGATCGTGCTGATCCCCAAGATCGGCGGCGGCTGACCCGCCGGCCTGTACCGTCGCGAGGGTCGGGCTATCCGAAGACCTTCGCCGCCAGCAAGATGCCGGTGACGACGACGAGCATGCCGCCGAGCCGGATTGTCATCCGCTGCTCGACATCGCGGAAGCCTGCCGCCATCTCGGTGCGCAAGGCCGTAATCTCGGTCCGAAGATCGGCGATGTCTTTCTTGGTGGCGACTTGATCGCCGATGACCTCGGCCAACGCGTCCGCCGCAGCCTCGGCATGCTCCTGCGTAAAGCCGGCCTTGTCGCGCAGCGCGCGGGCGAGTTTCAATGTGTCGAAGGTCGCGACCATCGCTCACAGATAGTTCAACACGGTCGTTCTGCAAAGGCGGAAACGACGCTTGCGGGCTGGCGCTTTTGCTTCCTCTTGCCCAAAATCGCGCCGGCGAGCCAGGAGGGCGGGAAATGACTTACGACTACATTATCGTCGGCGGCGGCTCGGCCGGGTCGGTGATGGCGAACCGGCTGTCGGCGAAAAGCACGAACCAGGTGCTGGTGTGCGAAGCCGGGCAGGACACGCCGGACGGCCAGGTGCCGCCCGAGATCCTCGATTCCTACCCCGGCACCGCCTATTTCGACCCGCGCTTCCATTGGCAGGAATTGCGCGTCCATACCGAGATCGTCTCGCACAACCGGCCGGAGGAGCGCCCGGCCCTGCGCAAATACGAGCAGGCGCGCGTCCTCGGCGGCGGCTCGTCGATCAACGGCCAGCTCGCCAACCGCGGCGCGCCCACCGATTACGACGAATGGGAGGCGAAAGGCGCCCGGGGCTGGAACTGGAATGCCGTGCTGCCCTTCTTCAAAAAAGTCGAGCGCGACATGGATTTCGACGGGCCCTGGCACGGCAAGGAGGGCCGCATCCCGGTGCGCCGCATCATGCCCGACAACTGGTGCGGGCACGCCAAGGCGGCGGCGCAGGCCTTCGAGGAGGCCGGCTACGAATTCATCGAGGACCAGAACGGCGAGTACAAGGACGGCTATTTTCCGATCACGATCTCCAACCTCTACGACCGCCGCGTCTCGGCGGCGATCGGCTATCTCGACAACGGCACCAGGCGCCGCGCCAACCTGACGATCTCGGCCGAAACCCAGGTCATGGGGCTGCTGTTCGAAGGCACGAAGTGCGTCGGCGTCAAGGCGTTGGTCAAGGGTCAGGAAAAAGAGTTCCGCAGCAACGAAGTGATCGTCTCGTCGGGCGCGATCCATTCGCCGGCGCATCTCTTGCGCGCCGGGATCGGCCCGGCCGGGGCATTGCACGATCTCGGCATCGAGGTGCGCGCCAACCTGGCTGGCGTCGGGCAGCGGCTGATGGACCACCCGTCGGTTTCGGTCTCCTCGTTCATGAAGCCCGAGGCGCGGCTCAACGGCCAGACCCGGCGCCACATCCTGCTGGCGTTGCGCTATTCGTCGGGCACCCCCGGCGTCGCGCCCGGCGACATGTTCGTCGCCGTCGTCAGCAAATCGGCGTGGCATGCGGTCGGCGAGCAGATCGCCTCGCAGCTCTGCTGCGTCTACAAGACCTTGTCGGAGACCGGGCAGGTCAAACTCGCCTCGCCCGACTGGCGGGCCGAGCCGGTCGTCGAGTTCAACCTGCTCAGCGACCGCCGCGACCTCGAGCGGCTAAAGGACGGCTTCCGCCGCCTGGGCGCGATGCATCTGAGCGCGGCCTTGGGCGAGGCGGTCAGCGACCCGTTCCCGGCGAGCTACAGCGACCGGGTGCGGCAGATCGGAATCGTCAACGACAAGAACCGCCGGCTGACCGCGATCGTCGCCAAGCTGATGGACGGGCCGAGTTGGCTGCGGCGCTGGATCATGGATCGCTACATCATCGAGGGCTACCGCTTCGACCAACTGATGACCGACGACGACGCGCTGGAATCCTTCATCCGCGGCGCCAGCATCGGCGTGTGGCACGCCACCTGCACCTGCCGGATGGGCGCGGACGACGACCCGATGGCGGTCACCGACAACCAGGGAAGGGTGCGCGGGGTCTCGGGCCTGCGCGTCGTCGATGCCTCATTGTTCCCGGCGGTCCCCTGCGCCAACACCAATTTCCCGACCCTGATGACCGCCGAAAAGATCAGCGACATGATCCTGGCGACGAGCTGATTACCGCCCCGCCGCCCGGATCGCCTGCCATAGGCGCTCCGGAGAGGCTGGCATCGGGATGTCGGTGATGCCGAGCGGGGCGAGCGCATCGGCGAGGGCGTTGCCGACCGCCGGCATCGCGCCGACGGCACCCGCTTCGCCGGCACCCTTGACGCCCAGGGGGTTGGTCGTGGTCGGCACCGGGTTCGAGACGCAGTGCATCGCCGGCACCGTGTCGGCGCGCGGCATCGCGTAATCCATGAAGGTGCCGGTGATCAGCTGGCCCGAGCCGCTATCGAAATGGATGTCCTCCATCAGCACCTGCCCCAATCCCTGGGCGATGCCGCCCTGG
>DATLTH010000048.1:0-6038 GCA_035533695.1 Allostellaceae bacterium
GAGAAGCCGCGCGCCCCGGCGACCGGACGATGGTTGACCGCGAAAATCACCGCGTCGCCCTGCCCGAGCGGCACCACTTCGCCCTTCGACTGCATGCGGGCGCGCTGCTCGACGAGGAGGAATTCGCCGCCCTCGAAATCATGCCCGGGCAGGCTCAGCAATACCGTCGCCTGCAGCGGGAAGACGAATTCCCCGTAGAGATCCTGGTGCAGGCGGTTGAAGTCGCCTGCTTCGTATTTGAGGATCAGCGGCGTCGGCCGCCGCTGCCCGGCCGCATGGCAGCATGCCAGATACTCCGCCAGCGCCGCCGGGAAGCGGGGTTCGAGGCGCAGCAATTCGTGCCACCGGTTGGCGAGCGGCGCGAGCCGCGGATAGAGCGCCTCGCGCAAGGAAAGAACGAGGGGCGGCAGCGGATAGCGCAGGTATTTGTATTCGCCCTGCCCGAAACTGTGCCGTGCCATGACGACGCGCGAGCGGAACGGCTCGTCCTGCGGGTAAAGCGCGGCGATCTCGCGGCACTGCGCGGCATCGAGCAGGCCCGGCACGACCGCATGGCCGCGCTCGTCGAGCGCGGCCAGCAGGTCGGGCCATTCCGCCTCATTCGGCAGCGGCATCGGCGGTGGCCGCTTCGCGTTCGCGCGCAATCAGCGCACGCTTGCGTTCGATGCCCCAGCGGTAGCCGGCCAATTCGCCGTCGCTGCGGACGACGCGGTGGCACGGCACGAGGACCGCCAGCTTGTTGCCGGCGCAGGCTTGCGCGACGGCGCGCACCGCCCGCGGCCGGCCGAGCGCGGCGGCAATCTCGGTATAGCTCGCCGTGCGCCCCGGCGGGATCTTCTGCAGCGCGCGCCAGACCTGCGCCTGGAAGGCGGTGCCGCGAATATCGAGCGGCAGGTCGAGCTGCTCGGCGGGGCGGGTGATGAAGCGCACGACCCGCTCGGCCCAGCCGGTCAGCGCGGCATCCGCGCCGTCCAGCGTCGCCGCCGGAAAGCGCCGGCGCAGATCGGCTTCGAGCGCGGCGCGGTCGTCACCGAGCGCGGTCATGCAGATGCCGCGTTCGGTCGCCGCGACAAGCGCCCAGCCGAGCCAGGTCGAGACAATCGTGAAGCGGATCGTCTCGCCCTTGCCGCCCTGCCGGCGCGCCCCCGGCGTCATGCCGAGCCCCTGCGGCGCCGCCGCATAGGCGCGCGAGCTGGCGCCGAAACCGGCCGCATACAGGGAGTCGGCAATCGGCTCGCCGGCGTCGAGCGTCGCGGCGAAGCGGCCGAGCCGGTGCGCCTTGCCCCAGTCGCGCGGCGTCGCGCCGGTGATCTGCTTGAAGACGCGGTGAAAGTGGAAGCGGCTGATGCCGGCGGCAGCGGCCAGTTCGGCGAGGCTCGGCAATGTGTCGCGGTCGCGGATCAATGCGCAGGCGCGCTCGACCGCCGCGATGTGGCGATCGGCGGGCGACCCCTCGCGCGGCCGGCAGCGCTTGCACGGCCGGAAGCCGGCCGCTTCGGCTGCGTCGGCGGTATCGTAAAACGCGGCATTTTCGCGCCGCGGCTGACGCGAGGCGCAGCCCGGCCGGCAATAGACCCCGGTTGTCCGCACCGAATAGAAGAAGCGGCCGTCCTCTCTCGCATCATGCGCGACGACGGCGGCCCAGCACTGTTCCTCGTTCAACATCATCCCTCTCCCTTACCAGACATGGTGCCAATCTGGCGCGGAAGCCAGCGACGCTCTACCCGGCGATTGCTTTCTCATCGCTGGAGGCAGGACAGGCGCATTTCGCTATGATCGGCCGAGCCCGCTTTCGTCGCCGGGCGGAGAATGCCGCTTGGGAGGTGCTGCGATGCGCAGTCTGTGGTCGGATAGCGAGGCCGAAGCCATCGTCGCGCGTTACGGCGAGGGCGGGGCAGGGGGCGGATCGGCCGGGCATGATGTCGCCCTGCGCGTCTACACCTCGCGTCTGCTGGGCGGCGATCCGCTTCTCGTCCTGCACGGCGGCGGCAACACCTCGGTCAAATGCGTGATGCCCGATTTGCTCGGCGATCCCGCCGAAGTATTGTGCGTCAAGGGCAGCGGCTGGGATCTGGCGAATATCGAGCCGCCCGGCCTGCCGGCCGTGCGCCTCGCGCCATTGCGCAAACTGCGCGAGCGCGACGCGCTCTCCGACGAGGACATGGTGCGCGCCCAGCGCGCCAATTTGCTCGATCCAGGCGCGCCCAACCCCTCGGTCGAGACCCTGCTGCACGCCTTCCTGCCGCACAAATTCGTCGACCACACCCATGCGACGTCGGTGCTGAGCCTCGCCGACCAGCCCGACGCGGCCGAGCGGTTGGCCGACCTCTACGGCCCGCGGGTCGGGATCGTCCCTTACATCATGCCGGGCTTTCTGCTTGCCAAGGCGGCGGCCGAGAGGTTCGAGGCGGGTCCAGCGGTCGAGGGTCTCGTGCTGATCAAGCATGGCGTCTTCAGCTTCGGCGCCGACGCGCGCGAGGCCTATGAGCGGATGATCGCGATCGTCAGCCTCGCCGAGGAGCGGCTGGCATGCGGCCGCCGCAACGTGTTTGTGCCGGCGGCGCTGCCCGCCGGCCTCGCCGGGCCGAGCGACATCGCGCCGATCCTGCGCGGCATCTGCGCGCTGCCCGATCCGGCGACCGAAGGCCATTACAAGCGCTTCGTGCTCGATTTCCGCGGCGGCCCGGCGGTGCGCAATTTTGTCGATGGCGCCGAGCTCCTGCGCTACGGGATGGCCGGCGTCGCCACCCCGGACCACACGATCCGCACCAAGAACTACCCGCTGATCGTGATGCCGCCGGAGCGCGGCCACCTCGACGCGTTTGCCGCCGCGGCGCGTGAAGCGGTGGCGAACTTCGTCACCGAATACCACGCCTATTTCGCCCGCCACAACGCCGCCTCGGCAGCGAAGAAACGCGAGCTCGACCCGGCGCCGCGGGTGATCCTGGTGCCGGGGGTCGGCTTGTTCGGGCTGGGGCGCAGTGCGAAGGATGCCGCGGTCGCCGCCGACCTCGCCGAAAGCTGGGTCGCCACGGTGACCGATGCCGAGGCGGTCGGCACCTTCCAGTCGCTCTCCGAATCCGAGCTGTTCGAGATGGAATACTGGTCCCTGGAGCAGGCCAAGCTCGGCAGCGCCGTCGAAAAGTCGCTCGCCGGCCAGGTTGCGCTGGTCACCGGCGGCGCCGGCACGATCGGCCTCGCCACCGCGCGTGCCCTGAAGAATGCCGGCGCCGAGGTCGCGCTGATCGACCGCGACGGCGCCGAGGCGGCCGGGCAGGGGCTCGGTGGTCTCGGCCTCGCCGCCGATGTGACCGACCCCGAGGCGGTGCATGCCGCCTTTGACCATATCGCCGGGCGCTTCGGCGGCGTCGATATCGTCGTGTCAAATGCCGGCGCGGCGTGGCAGGGGCGGATCGGCGAGGTCGATGAAAAAACCCTGCGCGACAGTTTCGAGCTCAACTTTTTCGCGCATCAATGGGTCGCGCAGAACGCGGTGCGGATCATGCGGGCGCAGCGGACCGGCGGGTGCCTCTTGTTCAACGTGTCGAAGCAGGCGCTCAACCCGGGCGCCAATTTCGGCCCCTACGGCATCCCGAAGGCCGCCGCCTTGGCGCTGATGCGGCAATACGCGCTCGATTACGGCGCCGACGGCATCCGCGCCAACGCGGTCAACGCCGACCGCATCCGCGGTGGCCTGTTGACCCAGCAGATGATCGCCGCCCGTTCGCAGGCGCGCGGGGTCAGCGAAGCCGACTACATGGGCGGCAACCTGCTGCACCGCGAGGTCAGCGCCGAGGATGTCGCGCAGGCCTTTTTGCACCTGGCATTGGCGCGCAACACGACCGGGTCGTTCGTCACCGTCGACGGCGGCAACATCGCCGCCGCGCCGCGCTGAGGTCCTGATGACGACAAGCGCCGGGCGGCGCGTCGGGGTGATCGGCGCCGGCATGGTCGGGGTGTGTGCGGCGAGCTGGCTGCAGCGCGACGGCCACAGCGTCGTCCTGATCGAGCCGGGCAATCCCGGCGAAGGCGCCTCGTTCGGCAATGCCGGCGCGTTCAACGGCTCGTCGGTGACGCCGGCGGCGATGCCCGGCGTGATCCGCAACGTGCCGCGCTGGCTGATCGACCCGCTCGGCCCCTTGTCATTGCGCTGGAGCTATCTGCCTTCGATCCTGCCCTATCTCGTCCGTTTCGTGCGGTCCGCCACGCCGGAGAAGGTGCGCGCGCAGGCGCGGGCCTTGCGCCCGCTGCTCGCGCCGACGGTGCCGCTGGTGCGTGAACTGGCGCGCGACGCGGGCGCCGACGATCTCGTCCACCAGCGCGGCCATCTCTATGTCTACCGCTCGGCCGAGGCACTGGCGAAAGACGGGTTCGCCTGGGCCTTGCGGCAGGAAAACGGGGTCGTCGTCGACCGCTTCGACGCCGACGAATTGCGCCAGCTCGAGCCGGCGTTGTCGCGCGACTATGTGTGCGGCCTCTTGGTGCGCGAGAACGGTCATACCAGCAACCCGTTTGCTCTGGTGACCCGGCTGGTCGAACAGTTCCGGCGGCAGGGTGGCGAGATCGTCCAGGCGAATGCGATCGGCTTCCGCCTCGATGGCGGGCATCTGGCGGCGATTCGCACTGACGCCGGCGACATTCCCGCCGACGTGGCGATCGTCTGCGCCGGCGCCCATTCGAAGCTGCTCGCCGCCGCCCTTGGCGACCGGGTGCCGCTCGAAACCGAGCGCGGCTATCACCTGATGATCCGCGACCCCGAAATCATGCCGCGCATCCCGACCGCCGACGCCGACGGCAAGTTCGTCGCAACCCCGATGGAACTCGGGCTGCGCTTTGCCGGCACCGTCGAGTTGGCCGGGCTGGCGGCGCCTCCCGATTGGCGGCGCGCGCGTATCCTGCTGGCGCAGGCTCGCCGGATGCTCCCCGGCCTTGCCGCCTATCATCCCGAGGAGCGAATTTCGATGTGGATGGGGCATCGCCCTTCTCTGCCCGATTCGCTGCCGGTGCTCGGGTATTCGCGCGCCAGCCGCGACGTGATCTACGCCTTCGGGCACGGCCATGTCGGCATGACGGCGGCGCCGATGACCGGCAAAATCGTCGCCGCGCTTGTCGCCGGCCGCCCGCCGCCGATCGACATCGCGGCGTTTGACGCGGCCCGGTTCGCTTAGAATAATCGCTGCCCTCTGTCCGGTTCTCATTCATATGACGGTTTCTTCGGCAATCATCGCTACAGCACCGCGCCCGGCGACGATCGAGACGCGCGGCTCCTGGGTCGTCTGCCTGACCGCGCTCGGCATCGCCGCGGTTTCGTTTGCCGCGCCGGCGATCACGGTGGTCGGGCTCAAATCGATCGCGGCCGATCTCGGCGGCGAGCGCTCGGTGCCGGCTCTCGCCTATTCGCTGGCCTGGCTCGGCTCGTCCTTCGGTGGCATCCCGATGGGACGCATCGCCGAGCGTTTCGGCATCCGTTCAACCGTGATTTTTGGCGCGGTGATGATCGCGATCGGGTTGGTCATTGCGCAAAGCGGCGGCCGGTTCGCCCTGCTCGTCGGCTACGGCGTATTCGTCGGTCTGCTCGGCAATTCCGGCATCAACGCTCCGCTGTACATTTATGTGTCGCGCTGGTTCGACCGGCGGCGCGGCACCGCCTTGGCCTTGCTCGCCAGCGGCTCCTCGGTAGCCGCCGCGATCTGGGCGCCGATTTTTGCCGTCGCCGAGGCGCATGTCGGCTGGCGGCAAACGATGCTGGGATTCGCCGCACTGGAGGTCGTGCTGATCCTGCCGGCGGCGGCGCTGTTCTTCGGACCGGTACCGGAGACTGTCGGCGCCGAGGGCGACCGGTACGGTCCGCAACCGGGAGCCTCGGTGCTGGGTCTCAAGCCGGCGGTCGTGCTCGGCGGCTTGTGCACGGCCGGCTTTCTGTGCTGCGTGCCGATGGCGATGCCGCAAGGACATCTGGTGGCGTTTTGCAGCGATGTCGGGATTCCGACGTCGCAGGGCGCGGCGATGCTTTCGGTGCTGCTCGGCTGCGCCTTCGT
>DATLTH010000049.1:0-3434 GCA_035533695.1 Allostellaceae bacterium
CCAGGGTCTGTGCCGCAACCTGCCCGGTGCGATCGGTCGTGCGGTCGAGGCGCGGATCGTGGCACAGCACCGGCACGCCATCCGCGGTCAGCCGAACATCGAATTCGACCCAGGCGCAACCGAGCGCCTTGGCCCGCCGGAACCCGGCCAGCGTGTTTTCGGGCGCGCGCGCCGCCGCGCCGCGGTGTCCGATAACCGGCGGGAGCCGCGGGCGGTCCGGCTTTCCGATGTGCGGGGGCTCGCTCGCCATTAACAACAGACACCCCGTGGCTGGGCTTGACCCGGCCACCCACGTCTTTTCATCGATCGGGATCGTTGACCGAGAAGTCGTGGATGCCCGGGACAAGCCCGGGCAAGGGGCCTTTTTCGCAAGGTTCAGACCGCCGCCTGCGCCGGCTCGGGCTGGCGGCGGGCCGCGCCGAGATCCTCGCCGGTCTGCTGATCGACCTGGCGCATGCTGAGTTTGACCTTGCCGCGGTCGTCGAAGCCGAGAACCTTGACCTTGACCGCGTCGCCGACCTTGACCACGTCGGCCACCTTGCCAACGCGCTGCTGCGCCAGTTCGCTGATGTGGACGAGCCCGTCCTTCGAGCCGAGGAAGTTCACAAAGGCGCCGAAATCGACGACCTTGACGACCTTGCCGGTGTAGATGACGCCCAGTTCCGGCTCGGCGACGATGCCGCGGATCCAATCGATCGCCGCCTGCGCCGCCTTGGAGTCGACGGCGGCCACCTTGATCGTGCCGTCGTCGTCGATGTCGATCTTGGCGCCGGTCATTTCGGTAATCTCGCGAATCACCTTGCCGCCGGTGCCGATGACCTCGCGGATCTTGTCCTTGGGGATCGCGATCGTCGTGATCCGCGGCGCGTTCTCGCTGACCTCCTGGCGCGCTCCGGTCAGCGCCTTTGCCATCTCGCCGAGGATGTGATGGCGCCCGTCGCGCGCCTGCGCCAGCGCGACGCGCATGATCTCCTCGGTGATCGAGGTGATCTTGATGTCCATCTGCAATGCGGTGATGCCGCGCTCGGTGCCGGCCACCTTGAAGTCCATGTCGCCGAGATGGTCCTCGTCGCCCAGGATGTCCGACAATACGGCAAACCCCTCGGGTTCCTTGATCAAGCCCATCGCGATGCCGGCGACCGGGCGGCCCAGCGGCACGCCGGCATCCATCAATGCCAGCGAGGCGCCGCACACCGAGGCCATCGAGGACGAGCCGTTCGACTCGGTGATCTCCGACACCACGCGGATCGTGTAGGGAAAGGCGTCCTTCGACGGCAATAGCGGGCGCACCGCCCGCCAGGCGAGCTTGCCATGGCCGATCTCGCGCCGCCCGGGCGACCCCATGCGCTTGGCCTCGCCGGTCGAGTACGGCGGGAAATTGTAATGCAGCATGAAGTTTTCGCGATATTCGCCCTCGAGCGCGTCGATGATCTGCTCGTCCTGGCCGGTGCCGAGGGTGGCAACCACGATGGCCTGCGTCTCGCCACGGGTGAACAGCACCGAGCCGTGCGCCCGCGGCAGCAGGCCGACCTGGCATTCGATCGGCCGCACGGTTTTGGTGTCGCGGCCGTCGATCCGCGTTCCGTCGCGCAGAATGGCGCCGCGCACGATCCCCTTCTCGATATCCTTGAACAGCTTGAAGGCGAGCGTCCGCTCGTCCTCACCGTCAAACAGGTCGGCGACGCTCGCCTTGGCGGCGTCGAGCCGGTTGCTGCGCTCCTGCTTGCCGCGCTCGCGATAGGCGGCGTCGATGTGCGGGCCGACCGCTTCGCGCAATTTCTGCTCGATCGCCGCCTTGTTGGCGTGCGGTTCGGCGAGACTCCACGGCTCCTTGGCGCAGGTTTCGGCCAGTTCGATGATCGCTTCGATCACCGGCTGGAAGCCCTGGTGCCCGAACGTCACCGCGCCGAGCATCGTCTCCTCGGACAATTCCTTGGCTTCCGATTCGACCATCAGCACGCCTTCCTGCGTACCGGCGACAAGGAGGTCGAGCTGCGAGCGCGGCAGGTCGTCGAGCATCGGGTTCAGCACGTATTGCCCGTCGATAAAGCCGACGCGGGCGCCGCCGATCGGGCCGAGGAACGGGATCCCCGACAGGGTCAATGCCGCCGAGGCGCCAACCAGTGCGACGATGTCGGGGTCATTCTCCAGATCGTGGCTCAACACGGTGCACACGACCTGCGTCTCGTTCAAAAAGCCGGGGGCGAACAAGGGCCGGATCGGCCGGTCGATCAGCCGCGAGGTCAGCGTCTCCTTTTCCGACGGCCGGCCCTCGCGCTTGAAAAAGCCGCCGGGGATCTTGCCGGCGGCAAAGGTCTTTTCCTGGTAATTGACCGTCAGCGGAAAGAAATCCTGGCCCGCTCTGGCCGTTTTCGCGGCGACGGCCGTGCACAACACCGTCGTCTCGCCATAGGTCGCCAGCACGGCGCCGTCGGCTTGGCGCGCGATCTTGCCGGTCTCGAGCACGAGGCGGCGGCCGCCCCACATCAATTCCCTCCGGAATACCTGAAACATCCGTGATCATCCCTTCCAGACAGACCGACAGCGCCCGGGCCCTGCCCTGGCGCTGTCCGCGACGGGCCGTCCCGCCGCCGCCGAGTTTGCTTCGACGTCATATCGACACGCATATGGCAATTTTTGCGCCGGCCGCAATCCGGCCAGCGCTGCTCGGCGGAAAGCGGGCGCTTTCGTCAACGAGGCGTCATCGCCGCAGGCCGAGGCGGCCGATCAGAGTCGTGTAGCGATCGGCATTCGCCCGCCGCAGATAATCGAGGAGCCTGCGACGCAATCCGACCATGACCAGGAGGCCGCGCCGGGAATGAAAGTCCTTGCGGTGGATGGCGAGGTGGTCGGTCAGGTTGCGGATGCGCTCCGACAGGATTGCCACCTGCACCTCGGGCGAGCCGGTGTCGCCCGGGGTAACCGCATAGTCGCCGATGAGCGCCTGCTTGCGCTCGGGAGTAATCGACATCGCGTGTTGTCCCTCAACGATTGATGACGCGCACCGGTCGAAGACTGCCATCCTCGATCCGCGCCACGGCAACCAGCAACTGGTCGTGATGCACCCCGACAAAGACGCCGTCGGCGATGCGGTCAAACCGTGCTCGCTCGCGCTCATCGCGCGGCGTTACCCGCTGGCCATGACGCAGCCGAGCTGCTTCTTCCGCCGTCACGGCGAACGCCGGGATGTCGTCCAGCGCCGTCTCGAGCGGCAACAGGTGCTCGGAAGCCGCCAGACTATGCCCAAGCGCCAGCGCGCAATCCAGCGAAATCGCCTGTTCTTCGGTAAAGCGGCCGACGGCGAGGCGGCGCAATTCGGCGATGTGGCCGAGGGTGCCGAGCATCGCGGCCAGATCCCGGGCAAGCGCGCGGATGTAGGTGCCCGCGCCGACCGCGGCGGTAAAATCGGCGTGGTCCGGATCGGGCGTCGCGAG
>DATLTH010000050.1:0-2234 GCA_035533695.1 Allostellaceae bacterium
GCCCAATCGCGCCCGGTCCGTCATCAGGAGAGACGATGCGCATTGCCCTCATTCATGCCGTCACCGTGGCGATGATGCCGGTGCATGACGCCTTCGCGCGGCTGTGGCCCGCGGCCGAGTGCACCGATCTGCTCGACACCGCGCTCGCCGTCGACCGCGAGCGCGACGGCGAATTGACGCCGGCGATGTGCCGCCGCATCGCCACACTGGCCGAGTATGCGGCGGGGACGGGCGCGGCCGGCATCCTCTTTACCTGCTCGGCCTTTGGCGAGGCGATCGAGATGGCCGCGGCAGCGAGCCCCATACCGGTGCTGAAGCCGAACGAGGCGATGTTCGAGGCGGCATTGCTGGCCGGCGAGCATATCGGCATGCTGGCGACCTTCGCCCCGAGCGTCGCCGGGATGGAGGAGGAATTCCGCGAGCTTGCCGCGCGGCGTGGCGCGCGGGCGCGGATCGAGACGCTGTGCATCGAGGAGGCGAGGCGCGCGTTGAACGACGGCGACGGCATGGCTCACGACCGCATGCTGGCCGAAGCGGCGCCGCGCCTCGCGGGTTGCGACGCGGTCTTGCTCGCGCATTTCTCGACAGCGCGGGCCGAGGAAGCGGTGCGCGCCGCCTTGCCCTGCCCGGTATTGTCGGCGCCGGGCGCCGCGGTCACACGGCTCAAATCGCTGGTTGCGTAGGGAGGACAAGAGGATGGAACAGCGGGTTGCGATAGTCACCGGCGGATTGCGCGGCCTCGGCCGGGCGATGGCTCTGGGGCTCGCGCGGGAGGGCACCAATGTGCTGGCGGTCGGGCATATCGCCGACGACGTGCCCGAGATGGCGCGCGCCGGCGCGCAGCTGCCCGGCCGCATCGAGCCGCTTGTCGCCGATTTGCGCCAGGCCGCGGAGTGCGACCGCGTCGTCGCCGAGGCGCGCGCTCGGTTTGGCCATATCGACATCCTGGTCAACAATGCCGGGCTGACCTTCACCTATATCGACCCCGCCCGCTACCGCCGGCCGACGACGCAGAGCTTCTGGCAGGTGTCGGACGAGATCATCGAGAATGTCATGCTGACCAACGTATTGGCCGCCGACCGTCTGTCGCGCCGCGTCGCGCCGGCGATGGTCGAGGCGGGCTGGGGGCGTATCGTCAACGTGACGACCAAGCTCGACACGATGAACCGCATCGGCACCTATCCCTACGGCGCCTCGAAAGCGGCCTTGGAGATGGCGACCGAGGTGTGGGCCAAGGACGCCGCCGGCACCGGCCTCACGATCAACATCGTCAACCCCGGCGCCGGCGCCAACACGCCGGGCATGGCCGAGGAGATGCGCCAGATGAGCGCCGAGGGCCGCGCTTCCCGCCTCGTCGAGCCCGACGAGATGGTGCCGCCCTTGCTCTACGTCGTCTCGCGCGCGGCCGACGGGGTCAACGGCTACCGCTTCGACGCCAATCTGTGGGACGCCGCGCTGCCGCCCGCGGAAGCGGCCAAGCGTGCCGGCCGCCCCGCCGGCTTCGAGATGCACCCGCAGGAATAGCCGCGCTCGCCAGGCTGGGGTTTGCACAAAAAATTGCGTCATTCCGGGGCGCGGCCGCAGGCCGCGAACCCGGAACCCATGAACACTGGCCTCTGGAATATGGGTTCCGGGTTCGACCCTTTGGGTCGCCCCGGAATGACGATCTGTTATTACCGAGCGGCGCGCCTACGCCGTCATCGGGGCGCCGGCGGCGGCTTCGTCGTATGAAATGCCGAGGCGGTTGATGCCGTCGAAGGCGGCGACCTTGTAGCATTCCGCCAGGGTCGGGTAGTTGAACACGGTGTTGATGAAATAGTCGATCGTGCCGCCGAAACTCAGCACCGCCTGGCCGATGTGGATGAGTTCGCTCGCCCCGTCGCCGATGATGTGGACGCCGAGCAGGGCGCGGGTTTCGCTGTGAAAGACCAGCTTGAGGAGGCCGGTCGTGTCCCCGATGATCTGGCCGCGGGCGATCTCGCGGTAGCGCGCCTTGCCGACCTCGTAGGCGACGCCGTCCTGGGTCAATTCCTCCTCGGTCTTGCCGACCATCGAGATTTCCGGCACCGAGTAGATGCCGTAGGGAAACAATGCCGGCACGCTGGACGCGGCGATGCCGAAGCTGTGGCACACCGCGAGGCGGCCCTGCTCCATCGAGGTCGAGGCCAGGGCCGGGAAGCCGATCACGTCGCCGACCGCGTAGACGCCGGGAATTTCCGTGCAGTAATTCTCGT
>DATLTH010000051.1:0-11384 GCA_035533695.1 Allostellaceae bacterium
TGCGCCAAACTCGGCATCTCGTTCTGGGATTATCTCGGCGCCAGGCTCAGCGCCGCCACAGCCGACGTGCCATTCCTCCCCGACCTCGTCAGGCTGCGCAGCGCGCAAGCTTGACCGCCCGGGGTTTTGCCCCTGTTACAAATTCCGGTGCGGCAAGGTCTCGCCGAACAGCACCCGCGCCGGCTCGTTCCTGATATGGACATCGACGCCGATCTGGCGCCATTGGCTTTGCAACACCTGCTCGACCAGTTCGCGCGTGCGGTTGCCGGCCGTCGTCATCAGCTCGAGCGACAGGGCGTCGCCGTGCGCATTATGCCGGACCCCGCCGCCAGACAGATGCCATCCGGCCGCCTCGAGCAGGCTCGCGGCATGCGCCGGATCATAGCGATAGCGCGGCGTGTCGGCGCTGTACCCGGGATCGAGCGGGTTGACGAAGCTGTCGGCGACCTTCTGGCGGTCGGCAAACAGCGAGCGGCTGATCGCCTCGCGGTCGAGCCCGAGGAGCAGGGCTTCGCGGACGCGGCGGTCGGCGAGCGCCGGCCGGTCGAGGTTGAGGTCGATATGCTCGTAGGTCAGTCCCGGCTTGTAGATCATCTGGTAGGCGTCGCCGTGCCGTTTCTGGAAGGCGAGCGCCTCGTCGAGCGACAGTCCAAGTTCGCCCGCCACCATATCGATCGTGCCGGAAATCAAATTGGCCTCGATTGCCGCGGTATTCTCGATCGTACGCACGATGATCCGCCGGAATGGCCCGGGCGGTCCCGCCCATGAAGGGTTCCGCTCCAGCACCAGATACGACCCGGTCGCGACCTCGCTGATGCGGTACGGCCCGTCATAGAGCCCGGGGTTGGTCGGATCGGTGTTGTAACGCGTGCGCAGCCGGTATTTCGCCGGGTCGGCAAAAGCCGGGCGCTCGATATGCGCCGGCAGCAGCACGAAATCGTCGATCGCCGCATAGTCGAAGGTCAGCTTGTCGACATGCAGCGTGAAGGTCTTGTCGTCCTTGACCGTGATACTGGTGATCCGGCGATAGAGTTCGGCGTTGCTGACGGCGCTTTGCGGGTCGCGGCCGACCTGGTAGGTGAACCGCACGTCATCCGTCGTCACCGGCACGCCGTCGCCCCATTTTGCATCGGGGCGGATCGTATAGGTGATATCGACGCCTTTGCGTCCATTGCCGAGATCGACCGGAACCGCCAGCCCGTTGGCGATCGACGGCAGCTTCGTGCACAGCAGGCACACCAGCTTCCAATCGGCGTCGTAGACCGTGAACGGCCGCAGCGCCATGCCAAGCACATAGCTCTTGGCGGCCATCGCATCGATATCGGGGTTGAGGGTCGCCGGGAATTGGGTGATGCCGATCGCCAGCGTGTCGTGCATCGCCGCCGACGCCGGCGATGCCAGCAGCAGCGCCGCAGCAAATGCCGCGAGCGCGGCGCGGCTACCAACCGGCGCGATCAATGACCGCACGCCACAAAAACGCTTCCTGGTTGCACGCAAAGCGCCCCAACTACTTGAATGCGAGGGTTCCTGGTCATATTATCTCGCCCTGGCGAGGTCGGATACGTGACACTGACGGTTGCGTGTTCGCGGGAACGAAACGACAAGCCGGTTGTTTCCTACCCGAGGCCCATAAGGGCGACCCGCGGTAGTGCGAGCTCTAGCAGCGTAGCGTCCAAACCGGAACTGCCACAAAGGACAGAGGCATGAAACATTTGTTGAATGGTGTCGCGATCGCTGCGGCGCTCGTGATCGCTGCGCCGGTATGGGCGCAGGCCCCGACGACAACGCCCGCTCCCGCCGCTCCTGCCGAGGCGGCCCCGGCGGCCGCGGCGCCGCCGGCGGCCGAGGCGGCCCCGGCTGCCGAGTCCCCGGCCCCGGCTGAAAAGGCGCCGATGAAGCATGCGGCGATGAAGCAACGGCACCATCGTCCGATGCGCCGTATGGCCCGACGCGGCCACATGCACAACATGCACAAAATGAACGCGGGCGATGCGATGACGAATCAGCTCAACCGCGAGGAGCTGGCCCGCATCCAGGGCGGGTCGCCGGGACCGGGGCCGGCGCCGACCGGCGCGACTCCCTTCGTTAAGGGCCAGTGAGACAAAGTCGAAATAGAATCGCTCTGCCGACACTGACAAGGGGGCCGCTGCGGCCCCCTTGTGATTCGATCGCCTTGTGATTCTATCGACGCCGCGTCTAGATGCGGCGGTGGGCATCGCCGGCCGACAATCTCGGCTGGCGCAGATTCCGATCAGATTGATCACCCTCTCACTTCGTCATGGCCGGGCTTGACCCGGCCATCTGCTGCCGCCACCAGATCCCCGGGTCAAGCCCGGGGATGACGTGGGAGGGGCGATTCAACCCGAGCGAAACTTGATCTAGCGGATCACTCTGCGGGGCCAAGACGCCGACCGTCGGCTTCACCATTCGTTAAAGGCTGCCGCAGCATAATACGGGCGTGACATCAACGCTCAACTCCGCGCTGCCGATGAGCCTCAGTATAGAGGTCGAACTCCCCCCATCGGATTGGGTCGTGCAGTTCGTCGAGGACATCCCGACCGCGATCGCGGTGTTCGATCACGAGCTGCGCTATGTCGCCGCCAACAGCCCCTGGATCGACATTTTTCGGCTCAGCGCCGCGCCGCTGGCAGGCCAACGTCACGACGAACTCGATCCCTGCGCCGGCCCGCGCCTGAGGCGCTTGCAGCGCCGGGCATTGGCCGGCGAGGTCGTCAATGGCGGCACCACCATCAAGATCGACGATGGCAAGCGCCTGTGCGATCGGGCGATCAGCATGCACCCGCGTCGCGATCCGGATGGAGCGATTTCCGGCGTCATCGCCGCTCTGCACGAGATATCGGCTGCACCGCGCAAGCAGGCGGCGCCCGACATCGCGGACGGACTGACCGGGATCGCCGGGCGCGATCAGTTTCTGGCCCGGCTGCGCGCGACGTTGCCGACCGACGGTACGGCCTGCCCTTCTATCCCGATGTTTCTTCTCGACATCGATGATTTCAAGAGCGTCAACGACCTTTACGGCGCGCGCGTCGGGGACCAGGTGCTGAAAGCCATCGCCGCGCGGCTGCTCACCGCGGTCAGGTCGCGAGCGACAACCGCGGAGCGAGCGGACGGCAACGGTCGACCGGCAGAGGCCGATCTGGTCGCCCGGCTCGGCGCCGACGAATTCGCCGTCATGCTCGACGCCGCGGCTCCGACCCTCGCCGCCGCCGAGGCGTTTGCCCGCCGCCTGCTGGGCCTGGTCGAGGCCCCGGTCATCATCGACGAACGGCAGATCCGCCTGACCGCCAATGTCGGCTTCATCATCACCGGCGCAGCGCAGCGCACCGAGGACGACGTCCTGCGCGACCTCGACATTGCCTTGCAGGAAGCCAAGCTGCGCGGCCCGAGCGGCGTCAAGGCGTGGGAACCGGCGCTTGCCACGACCGTCGGCCGCCGTCTCGTTCTGCTCGACCAGCTCCGCCGCGCCCTCGACGAGGGCCAGTTCGTCTTGCATTATCAGCCAATTCTCAGCCTGGACGATGAGCGCATCGTCGGCGCCGAGGCATTATTGCGGTGGAACCACCCGAGCGACGGGCTGGTCTCGCCGGCGGATTTCCTGCCGTTGCTCGAAGAGAGCGGGCTGATCGTGCCGGTCGGCTGCTGGGTCATCCGCGAGGTGGCCCGGCAAATGCAGGTCTGGCAGATGCTTTACGGCCGCGACATGCTCGACTGGGTGGCGGTCAACGTGTCGGCCCGGCAATTCAATGACCCCTCGCTGCTGCTCGCGACGCTGAGCGAGATCAACGACAGCGGGTTTCCGCTCGACCGCCTCAAGCTCGAAATCACCGAGTCGGCGGTGATGCGCAATCCCGAGGTGACCCGCGCGGTGCTCGGCGACTTGCAGGAACTCGGCATTCGCGTCGCGCTCGACGATTTCGGGACGGGCTATTCGGCATTGGGCGCGTTGCGCCACTACAATGTCGACACGATCAAGATCGACCGCGACTTCACCAGCCGCCTCGACACCGAGGATGGCAGGGCGCTGGCCCTCGCATTGTTGCAGATCGCGAGAATTTACGGGGCCGCCGTCGTCGCCGAGGGGGTCGAGACCGCGGAGCAACACGAAATCTGGCGAACTGCCGGCTGCGATTTCGGCCAGGGCTACCTGTTCGCCCGGCCGATGGACGGCAGCTTCTTCGGCGCCTACGCGCTGACGCATCTGGTCGACGACGTCGCGGTCGGATAGCCTCAGCTCGCGGCGACGCGACGGCGTTCCTGCCGAGCCATCAGCCCGAAGGCGAGCGCCACCGTCGCGCAGACGATGGCCAGAAAGATCGTCGCCAGGGCGTTGATCTCCGGCGTCACCCCGATACGGACGCTCGAATAGACGGCCATCGGCAATGTCGTCGCCGACGGGCCGGAGACAAAGCTCGCGACGACGAGATCGTCGAGCGACATCGTGAAGGCCAACAGCCAGCCGGACACCAAGGCCGGGCTGATCCCCGGCAAGGTGATATGCCACAATACCGCGAACGGCCGCGCCCCGAGATCGAGGGCAGCCTCCTCGAGGCTGCGGTCGAACCCCGCCAGCTGCGCCCGCACCAGCACCGCGACGAAGCAGGCGGTGAAGGTCGCATGCGCGATCGTCACCGTGAGGATGCCGCGGCTCGCCGGGATGCCGAGGAGGCTTTGCCCGGCGACGAACAGCAGCAGCAGCGAGAGACCAAGGATCACCTCGGGCACGACGAGCGGCGCCATCAGCATGAAGCCGAACAGCAGCCGTCCGCGAAACCGCGCGAAGCGGTTCATCGCGAGGCCGGCGCAGGTGCCGATGACCAAGGCCGCGCTCGCCGCCATGACCGCGACTTCGAGGCTGGTCAAGGCCGCGGCCCGATACTTGTCGTCGTGCAACAGCGCCCCGTACCAGCGCACCGACAAGCCGCCCCAGATCGTGACCAGGCGCGACCCGTTGAACGAATAGGCGACGAGCACCGCGATCGGCAAATACAGAAACGCGAAGCCGAGCGCCAGGATGCTCAGGCGCAGTACGAAGCGGCCGGCGGTCATCGCGCCTCTGCCCGCTCGGCAAGCCGCTGTGCGACGAGGAGCGGCACCGTCAATATCGCCACCAGCGCCATCGCAAGCGCACCGGCGGCCGGCCAATCGACGTTGTCGAAGAACTCCTGCCACAACAATTTGCCGACCATCAGCGTGTCGGGGCCGCCGAGCAGGTCGGGGATCACAAACTCGCCGACCGCCGGGATGAAGACGAGCAGCATGCCCGCGGCGATCCCCGGCAGGGTCAATGGCAGGATCACCCGGGCCAGCACATGCCAGGGCGGCGCGCCGAGATCGGCGGCGGCTTCGACAAGGCTCTCGTCGATCTGCACCAGGCTGCCGTAAAGCGGCAGGATCATGAACGGCAGATACGAATAAGCAAGGCCGAGCTCCACCGAGAAACCGTTGTAAAGGAGCGGCAACGGCGCCGCGACAATCCCGGCGGCGACGAGCAGCCGATTGATCAGCCCGCTCGGCTGCAACAGCGCAATCCAGGCATAAACCCGGATCAGGAAACTGGTCCAGAACGGCAATACGACGAGAAACAGCAGCAGCGGGCGCCACACGCGCGGTGTGCGGGCGATCGCGAAGGCGACCGGGTAGCCGATCAGGAGGCACAAGAGCGTCGCGAGAGCGGCATTGCCGAGCGAATTCAGATAGACGCGCAGGCATCCCTCGGCGAGCTCGCGGTAATTGGCCAGCGTGGCGTCCAAGTGAAGACCGGCCGATGTCGCGCTGAGCAGCGGCCGGAACGGCGGGATCGCGTCGGCACTCTGCGAGAGGCTGATCCCCGCGACAATCGCCAGCGGCAGCAGAAAGAACACCGCGAGCCAGAGGAACGGCAGCCCGATCAACGCCCGCCGCCCCCACCGCCCGAGGCCGATCATTCGGTCAGCACCACCGCGTCGTCCGGCCGCCAGCTCGCCCACACCGCAGCGCCGCGCGCCAGGCCGCGCGCCGTCGCGCTCGGCACATGGGCGCGCATCTTCCGGCCCGACGCCGCCGCCAGATGGATCGTCGATTGTCCGCCCTGATAGTCGGTCGACGCGACCGTCGCGGCGAGCGCGAAGCCGGACGGGCGCTCCGCCGACAAGTGCAGCCGTTCGGGGCGCAATGCCAGCGCCAGAGTTGTGCCTGCCGTTGCCCCTGCCGCCGCCCCGGCCGACTGCGGCAGCGCGACCGGCGTGTCGACCCCGGCAATCGCGAGGCACGGCCCCCCGGCCGCGTCGACCAACTCGCCCTCGAACAGGTTCACGGCGCCGACAAAATCGGCAACGAAGCGCGATTTCGGCCGCTCGTAGATGTCGGCGGGCGTGCCGATCTGCACGAGCTGGCCCTCGTGCATGACCGCGATGCGCGAGGCCATGCCGAGCGCCTCCTCCTGGTCGTGGGTGACGACCAGAAAGGTGGTGCCGAGCCGTTCCTGGATGCCGCGCAATTCGAGCCGCGTCTCCTCGCGCAGTTTGCGGTCGAGCGCCGCCAGCGGCTCGTCGAGCAGCAGCAGCTTCGGCGCTTTCGCCAAGGCGCGGGCGAGCGCGACGCGCTGCTTCTGGCCGCCCGACAATTCGTGCGGCCGCCGGCGCGCGTAGGTCGACATCTGCACCAACGCCAACATCTCGGCGACGCGCGCATCGCGCCGGCGACGCTCCATCCCCTCTTGCCGCAAGCCGAACGCGACGTTGCCGGCGACGTCGAGGTGCGGAAAGAGCGCGTAGGACTGGAACATCATGTTGATCGGCCGCGCATAGGGCGGCACGGCGTTCATCTCGGCACCGTCGATCAGGATCGTGCCGCCGTCCGGGGTCTCGAAACCGGCGATCAGCCGCAACAACGTCGTCTTGCCGCAGCCCGAGGGGCCGAGCAGGGCAAAGAATTCGCCGCGCTCGATGCTCAGCGAGACCCGATCGACCGCAATCGTCGCAGCGAAGCGCTTGCTGGCGGCGATGATGTCGAGCACTGCCATCGCCGGTTCAGCAGCCCGACTTGACCCGGTTCCACACCCGCATCCGCGCCCGCTCATAGGGGCGCGACGCCGGCCGGTCGATGTAGAACAACCGGCGCGCCGCCGCGGGCGGATAGATCCCGGGATCATCGCGGATCGCCGGTTTGACCAGCCTTGTCGCCGCAAGGTTGGGGTTGGGATAGGAGACCGCGTCGGTGACCGCCGCGATGATGTCGGGCCGCAGGATGTAGTTGATGAAGCGATGCGCATTGTCGGGATGCGGCGCGTCCTTCGGGATGCCGAGCATATCGATCGACATTTGGGCCCCTTCGCGCGGCACCCGGAAGGCGATGTCGGCCGGGCTCTCGGCTTCGCGCGCCCGGTCGCGCGCCTGGATCACATCGCCCGAAAAGCCGAGCGCCAGGCAGATGTCGCCGGAAGCGAGGTCGTTGATGTATTGCGAGGAATGGAAGCGGCGCACAAAGGGACGGATGCGCTCGATCGCCGATGCCGCGCGGCCGAGATCGGCAAGATCTCGGCTTTTCGGGTCGAGACCGAGATAGGCGAGCGCCGCCGGGATCACCTCCTGCGGCGTGTCGAGCAGTTCGATGCCGCACGGGGCAAGTTTCTGGGCGATCGCCGGATCGAACACGAGGGCGAGGCTGTCGCGCGGCACTCCCGGGCCGAGGGCGCGCTCCAGCATCGCGATGTTGTAGCCGATCCCGGTCACGCTCCACAGATAGGGCACGCCATAGGCGTTGCCCGGATCGGCGGTGGCGGCCAGGGCCAGGAGGCGCGGATCGAGGTTCTTCAGATTGGGCAATTTCGCCTTGTCGAGAGCGAGATAGGCGCCGGCCTTGATCTGCCGGGCCATGTAGGGGCTTGCCGACGGCACCACGACGTCGTAGCCGGAATGGCCGGCCAGCAGCTTTGCCTCCAGCACCTCGTTGCCGTCATAGACATCGTAGGTGACGGCAATCCCGGTTTCCTTTTCGAAATTCGCAATCGTGTCCGGCGCAATGTAGTCCGACCAGTTGTAAACGTGCAGCACCGGTTCCTCGGCCTGCGCGGCGTGCGACGACAGCGCCGGCGCCAGCGCCAGCGCCAACCCGACCATGCACAGTCGGCTCACCATCGCCAGGATTCGCATACGCGCATACAGCAGCCATCTGCCGGATTGTCAATGCACCGGCCGCCCGGCATCACTCGGCATGCGGCGGGTTTCGGCGATTGCCGGTTTCCGGCTATTTTGCCTCGTCATTGTCGCCGGTTATCGAATGAGCAGAATGCGCTTTCCCCCGTTCGCCGCGGTTGCGGCGCTGTTACTCCTCGCCGTCGCCGGCTGCGCGCCTCAAGGCGCCAGCGGGCCGCCGGCCCATCCCGACGCGGTCATCGTGCGCGAATTCACCTTCTCGCCGTCGATCATCACCCTCGACCGCAGCCTCGGGTTCTCGCTGCATCGCGGCGCGCCGGGCGTGCCGCTGCGCCAGCGCGCCGAATCGGTCGGGCGGGCGGCGGCGTTCAACCTCGCCGACACGGCCGTGCAGCAACTCCGGAGCCTTGGCTATGATGCCGTTCGCTCCAACGCCGCGGGGCCGGAACCCGGCGCACGCGCGCTGATCGTCACCGGCACGTTCCAGCATATCGACGAGGGAAAGCGCCGGCATGTCGGCGCCGTGAACAGCAGCCTCGCCGTCGATGTCGAGGTCGACTACCAGGCCGGCAGGGGGTCACCCCAGCGGATCACCGCGCTGCATCTCGATTCGCGGCGCATTCCGCGCAGCGAGATCGTCAACGCGGCCGGGCATGGCACCGGCGTCAATACCGCCGCCGCCCGGGTCGGGGGTGTCATCGCGCGCTATGTCGCCGACCTCGCGCGGGTGAACCATTGGCCGGGTGGAACGCGCTGAGCGCAAGCGGGTATCCGGGCGCACGCCGAAGAGCGCTCGCGATCCCGCCTCGACACGGGCCGGGCCATATTGCTAAAAGGCGGCGCCCCGGCCGGCTCGCCGCAGGGGGCGGCTGGGACACAGGCCGAAGGCCGAAGTGATGCGGGTGTGGCGGAATGGCAGACGCGGCAGACTCAAAATCTGCTTCCCGTAAGGGAGTGGGGGTTCAAGTCCCTTCACCCGCACCAATCGGCTCAGAGCGTCCGCGCTAGTCGGGAAGGCGCGTCGACTGCCAGCTCACCATCTGCCAGCGCCCGCCCCGCTTGGCATAGACGTCGGTGAAGCGGACGCCGAAGCTGTTGGCGCGTCCGCCGGCGTTGACGCTGATGCGGCACGAGCCGGTCAACACGACCGCGTCGCCCAGATCCTGAGCCTTGACGTCGGCGGGTACCACCGAGGTGTAGACCGTGCTGCCCGACTCCATGTTGCCGATGAGGCTCGCTTTGGTGTCGAGCCGGGCGGTGGAATGGGTGTAGACGAGATCGTCGGCGATCACCTCGTTCAGCGTCGCGATGTCCTTCTGCGCCATCGCGGTCATCCGCTTTTTATCGAGATCGATGATCATCTGTTCGTTGCCGGCCATGGCTTCCTCCTCCGCGTTTGTTCGATCGATCAGCGCACGATCAGCACCAGCTTGCCCTGCAAATGGCGCCCCTCGCTGACCCGGTGCGCTTCGGCGGCGTCGGCGAGCTTATAGCGGGTGATCGCCGGCGGCCACACCGCGCCGGCGTCGAGCAGCGCCTTCATGCGTTCGAGGTGGGCGCGGTCGCGCGCGACGAGCGGCCGCAATACCCGGACATCGGCGCGCGGCGGCTGGAAGCCGGACGGCGCCGGGGCGATCCACACCAGCCGCCCGCCCGGTTTCAAGACATCATAGGAGCGCGCCTGCACCTCGCCGCCGACGGTGTCGAACACGACATCGCACGGCCCCGCGACCTTGGTGAAATCTTGCGTGTTGTAGTCGATGACATGGTCGGCGCCGAGCTTCGTGACATAGTCGTGATTGCGCGCGCTGGCGGTCGTCGCGACCGTGGCGCCGATGTGCTTCGCCAGTTGGATCGCAAAGCCGGCGACCCCGCCGGCGCCGCCCTGGATCAGGATCCTCTCGCCCTTTTTGAGCTGCGCGGTGTCTTCGAGCGCCCAGATCGCAGTCAGGCTGGTCAACGCCATCGCCGCCGCCTCGGCATGGCCGAGCCGGTCGGGTTTCCTGGCGATGATCGCCGCCGCGATCTTGACCTTCTCGGCGTAGCAGCCCTCGATCCCGGCATCCATGACCCCGAACACCGGATCGCCGACCTTGAAGTCGGTAACCCCCGCGCCGAGCGCGCTGACGAGGCCGGAGAAATCGCGGCCAAGGATGTAGGGGAATTTCAATGTCGAGTTGTAGCTGCCGAGCCGCACCTTGTAGTCGGCGGCGTTGACGCTTGCGGCATGAACGTCGACGACGACCTCGCCGGGCCCGGCGACCGGATCGGGCAGGTCGCCGTAGACGAATTTTTCCGGCCCGCCATGGCCGGTCAGATAGGCTGCCTTCATGGCTTCCTCCGTTCGTCTACGCCGCGGGGGCGACCGACAGCCTTCCGGTGACACCGTGGCGCTCGATCAGGCTGGCGACGATGCCGGCCTTCTTCGCCTCCTCGACGAAGTCGCGCAAAAAGGCAAAGCCGGCGGCATTCTTCTTCGGCGTGCCGACCGCCTGCTGCACCGCGGTGAACTGGCCGTCGAGAATGCGCGAGCCGGGCAGCTTGGCGGCGACATCGATCAGCCCCGGCCGCAACCCGGCATAGGCGTCCATCTTCTGGTCGACAAAGGCCTTGATCGCCTCGTCGGCGCCGTTGAACTGCAGCAGTTCGCCCTTCTTGTAGTTGTTTTCGAGCCAGAGCCCGTAGGCGCTGCGCGCGGTCACCGCAACGCGCTTTCCGGGCTGATCGATATCGCCGACATTGCGGATCGAGGAGCCCGCCGGGACCAGATAGGTCGCCTCGATCTCGCAATAGGCGGCGGTGAAGTTGATCACCGCGGCGCGTTGCGGCTCGGCGCCGATATTGCCGATATCCCAGAGGTTTTTCGTCGCGTCGTCGGCGAGGTCGCCCGGCCGCGCATAGGGCACATATTTGACCGGCACGCCGAGCCTGGCAGCGACCGCGGCGGCCATATCGGCGGACACGCCGCTCGGATCGCCGGACGGCGTCTTGCCGGTGACCAGCAGAAAATTTCCCATGTTGATGGCGGCGCGCAAGACGCCGGTCGGGGCAAGCTCGGCGACAACCTGTGGCGAAGGCATGACGGGCATGGCGGGTCTGTCCGGAATGGTGAAACGGGCCGCCGCAGTTTGGATGATCGAGGCGCCCCAAGCACGCGCTAAATAGCCGGCCTGCCGGCGAGCGGCCTGCGTCCTCGTTCAGCGCGGGCGCAAGGTCGGAAACGCGATCACG
>DATLTH010000052.1:0-2930 GCA_035533695.1 Allostellaceae bacterium
ACCCGCCGCCCAGAAGGGCCGCGTCGAACAGACCGCGAAGCGCTACCGCGAGGGCACGGCGAGGCTGAAGAAGGCGGTCGCCGCCGGGGTGCCGTTCCTCGCCGGCACCGATAGCGGGTTTGCGATCACCCCCTACGGCGAATGGCACGCCAAGGAACTGGAATTGTTCGTCGCCGATCTCGGCTTCACCCCGGCATCGGCGTTGCGCGCGGCAACGCAAGGAAATGCGCGCTTCATCGGCGACGACATCGGCGTGCTCGAAGAGGGGCGCGCCGCCGACTTCATCGTGTGGGACGGCTCGCCCTTGGCCGACATCCGCCTGCTGCAGGACCGCCGGCGTCTGCGGGCGGTCTACATCGCCGGCAAGGAATATCGGGTGGCCGACCGGCCCTACGACCCGCGCAAGGTCACCGATTTCGCGCTGACCAACTGGACCGACCTCTATACCCAGGCGCGGGTCGCCGAACTGCGCGGCGCCGGGCGCCGGCTGGCGGCCGAATAGGGCTTCAGCCGCGCGCCAGCGCGTAGACCTGCGTGCCGCCCGGCGGCGGCGGCTGGGCCGCCCAGCTCTCGCCCGCGTCGAGGCTGGTGTAAACTTCGCCGCCGTTGGTGGCGCACGACATCCGGCTCGGCTGGCGCTCGTCGAAGGCCAGCTTGAACATCGTGTGCGGCACCGGCAGGCCGAGTTCGACGCGGGTCCAGCTGTCGCCGCCGTCGCGGCTGTGCAGCAAGGCCCCGGCATCGCTCTGGAAGCCGGCGCCGGCGGCGCACCACAGATGGCGCGGGTTGCCGGGCACCTCGCTTATGTCGCGGCAGTAGATCTGCCCCTTCGGGTTCATCGGGTCGAGCGCCACCGGCAGCCAGTGGTCGCCGGCATCGTCGCTACGGAACATGCCGGCGCGGGCGATGCCGAACACGCTGCCCGGCCGCCAGCGGCTCGCCAAGACCCCGTGCATATCGACCATGTCGTCGTTGATGTACTGGCCGTGGCTGAGATTTTCCCAGTGCTCGCCGCCATCGGTTGAGCGGATCGTGCCGCCGACCTCGATCGCGCCGTAGAGATGGCCGGGCTCGCTGGCGCTGGCGTCGAGCATCAGCACGCGCTTTGCCGGGTTGGCGCCGGGCGCGGTGGTAATTTCGGGAAAGCGCACGCTGACCGGCAGCCGGGTCCAATCCTCGCCGGCATCGTCGCTGCGGTAAACTTCGCAATTCTCGCAGCCGACCAGGATGACATCGGGGTCGTGCGGGTGGAACAGTATCGACCACACCGGCAGCCCGTGATCGGGCATATCGACCTTATCCCAATGCTCGCCCCGGTCGGCGCTGCGATAGACGCCCGATTGCGTGCCGGCATAAACAATTTCCGGCTTGACCGGGTGGACGGCGAGAGCGCGGATTGCCGGCATCTCGGGCAGGCCGCGCGTTACCTTCTCCCATTCGCCCGCGCCGTCGGCCAGACGGAACAGCCCCGAGTGCACGACGCGGCCGCGGCCGGTTTCGCCCGCCAGGCCGAGATACAGATAGGATTTTTGGTCCGCCATCGGATCGCCCTCCCGCGCTGTCTTCATCGTTGAGCTTGGCAATTCTCGCGGGGTTCGGCAAGGCTTAGCGGGACACTCAGCGAGGCAGTCATGGACCGCGAGTTGAGGCAGGGCGAGCGCGCCGCGATGTACAGCGCGAACAAGCTGAAGCTCGGCCTGTTCGGCGCCAACTGCTCGTCCGGCCGGGCGGTGACCCTGGTGCCGGAGCGCTGGTCGGGGAATTGGCCGGATTGCGTCAGGCTTGCCCAGATGGCCGACGATTCCGGGATCGAGTTCATGCTGCCGATCGGCAGGTGGAAGGGCTACGGCGGCGACACCGACTACCAGGGCGCGACCTTCGAGACCGTGACCTGGGCCTGTGGCCTGTTGGCCAAGACGCGGCGGCTGACCGTGTTCGGCACGGTGCATGCGCCGCTGATCGCGCCATTGATCGCCGCCAAGGAGTTCGTCACCGCCGATCACATCGGCGAGGGCCGCTTCGGCCTCAATGTCGTGTGCGGCTGGAACGAGGACGAATTCGAGATGTTCGGCGCCGCCCTGCGCGACCACGAAACCCGCTACGACTACGCCCAGGAGTGGCTCGACGTCGTCAAGCTGGCGTGGTCGCCGCAGGAAGAGTTCGATTTCGCCGGGCATTTCATCAAGCTGAAGGGCGCGCGGGCCAAGCCCAAACCCTATGGCGGGTCGCGCCCGCTGATCATGAACGCCGGCGCCTCGGCGACCGGCCAGGCCTTTGCGATCCGCAACTGCGATGCGCTGTTCTCCAACATCTCCAATGGCATCTCGTTCGACGAGACCGCGGCATATGTGAAAAACGTGCGCGCCCTGGCCCGGCACGGCGGCAGGGAGATCGGCGTTTATACCGTCGGCGTCGTCACCTGTCGGCCGACGGTGCGGGAGGCGGAGGCGTATTGGCGCCACTCTATCGTCGACAATGCCGATTGGCGGGCGGTCGACAACATCCTGGCGATGAAGAACATCACGGCCCGGACGCACGGGCCGCAGGAGTTCGCGCGCCTGCGCAATCACCAGGCGAACGGCATGGGCGGGCTGCCCCTCGTCGGCGACCCCGACACGGTGGCGCAGACGATGGCGCGGCTCGCGGCGGCCGGTCTCACTGGCATCGCGGTTTCATTCGTCAACTATGTCGATGAATTGCCCTATTTCTGTGCCGAAGTGCTGCCGCGCCTGGCGCGGCTCGGGTTGCGGGAAGAGGCGCCGGGCTGAGCCGTGCAGGCGCAGAGGATCAGCGCAGCGGCAGCCGTTGTTGATCGCTGGCGGGATGCGCACCACCTAAGCGATTATCCGTGCCGCGACGCGCAATTGCGGTTTGCCGCAGCGCTCGGGCCCGAGCGCTGTGGAGCGTCCGATGCCGATGAAAAAAGAGAC
>DATLTH010000053.1:0-6219 GCA_035533695.1 Allostellaceae bacterium
GAATAGGCGATCTCCGGAAACCCGTGCAGCATCACGACGAGCGGGCGGCCGGACGCGTCGTAGCCGGCTTCGAGGATATGCACCCGCAGGCCGTTGATGTCGTCGACGAAGCGCGCGCGGATGCCGGGCGGCAGGACGGCAGCGTCGAGCGGGCGCACCTTCTCAGCCGCCCATGCGCGCGAGGTGGCGCTCGACGAGGCGGACGAACAGCGCGCTGCCGTACGGAATGGCCGCGTCGTTGAAATCGTAGCCCGGGTTGTGCACGACGCACGACCCCTCGCCGTCGCCGTCGCCGTTGCCGATGCGGATGAAGGCCCCCGGCACGCGCTCCAGCATCTGCGAGAAATCCTCTGACGCCATGATCAGGCCGGCCTGCCGGTTGACGTTCTCGTCACCGACCAGCTCGGCGGCGGTGTCGGCGATAAAGCGGGTTTCGTCGGCATGGTTGACGAGCGGCGGAAAGAGGACCCTGAAATCAAGCTCGGCCTTGGCGCCAAAGCCGGCGGCAACGCCCTCGGCGATGCTGCGCATGCGCTCTTCGACAAGGCTCATCGCCCGGCTGCTGAAACAGCGCACCGTGCCGCGCAACACGGCGTGCTCGGGGATGACGTTGTAGGCGTCGCCGGCGTGGATCTGGGTGACGCTGACGACGACGGTGTCCTGCGGCCGCACATTGCGCGCGACGATCGACTGCAACGCCGCGGTGATGTGGCTCGCGGCCAGCACCGGGTCGACCCCAGATTCCGGCCGCGCGCCATGCGAGCCGCGGCCGGTGATCGCGATGTCGAAAAACGCGCCGCCCGCCATCATCGCGCCAGCACGGAGCTCGAACCTGCCGATCGCCAGCCCCGGGCTGTTGTGCATGCCGAAGATGACATCGCAGGGGAACTGCTCGAACAGCCCGTCCTTGATCATCGCGTCGGCGCCGCCCCGTCCCTCTTCGGCGGGCTGGAAGATGAAATGCACGGTGCCGTCGAAATTGCGGGTTTTCGCCAGATGGCGCGCCGCCCCGAGCAGCATCGTCGTGTGCCCGTCATGGCCGCAGGCATGCATGCGGCCCTGGTTTGTCGAGCGGTGCGCGAAGGTGTTCGCCTCCTCGATCGGCAGGCAATCCATATCGGCTCTGAGCCCGATCGCGCGCGGCGAGTTGCCGATCCGCAATCGCCCGACGACGCCGGTCTTGCCGACCCCGCGATGCACCTCGATGCCGAACTCGGCGAGCCGGCCGGCGACCAGATCAGAGGTGCGGGTTTCCTCGAAGCCGAGCTCGGGGTGGGCGTGAATGTCGCGGCGCCACGCGGTCAGCTCGTCGTGATCGGCGCCTATTTCGTCGATGATCGACATCACTTGGGTTCTCCGGGACGTAAACCGGCCGCTTATACGCCAAGCTGCGTCGCGTTGCGATAGCCGCAGCTGAATCGCTCGACGAAAGCGTGTGCGCTCGCCTTGTCGGCGAAATAGAACGCGATGGCGTCGTTGGCGATCCCGTTCAGCCCGGCCGGTGCGGCGGACCAGCCTTCCGGGCCGCAGGCCGCGTCCAGCCATGCCCGCATGATCGCGAGCTGGCCGCCAAACCCGGCCGGCGGCACGGCGATCAACACCCTCGAACCATAGGGCGGCGCCCCCTTCGCGTTCCGCCATGCCGCGCCGTTCATCGCGTAGGTTCCTGCTTTGTTCGCGGCAGGATACTCGAACGCCGGCAGGCTTGTCGAGAAGCGCGATCGGCTGGTACCCCGAAACGATGAACCGCATCACGTTCCACAGTTCCACCCCCGTTTCGGGGGGAGGTGGCGAGCGCAGCGAGCCGGAGGGGGCGCCCTCGCGAATGCCCCCCTCCACCATGCAGCGCATGGTCCCCCTCCCCCGCCTTGCGGGGGAGGAGCTGGGTCGCGCAGGCGACGCGCACTCAAGTGATGCGGGTACTAGGCTTCGATACGGCGCAAGGCCGGGCGCAGATACCAGGTGAGCGGCAGGGTCACCAGCACGACGCAGGCGATCAGCGCCATCATGACCGGCACGTCGATGAGGTCGCTGACCAGCCCGTACAATACCGGCGACAATGCGCCGGCGCCGATCCCGCCGGTGTAGAAGATGCTGAAGGCGCGCTGCCGCCGCTCGGGGGCGACCAGCTCCGGAACGGTGCCGTACAATACCGACGAGGTGCCGTTGAGCGCGATCCCGATGAGCGGCAACACCGCGAGCGCGGCGAACAGCGGCAGCGGGATCAGCGCGAGGATGCCCAATGCCGTCATCCCCTCGGTCAACACCGTGGCGCGCACCATGCCGAGCCGCACGCCGAGCCAGCCGCACGCCAATTTGCCGGTGGCGCCGCCGGTGAACACCAGGGTCAGCGCGATGCCGATCATCGGCAGATCGGCGCCTTTCATCTTCAGCAGGAACGGCAGGAAGGTCAGAAAGCCCATGCGGGTCGCGCTGTCGATCATCGCGATGCCCAAGAGCAGCGGAAAGCCGCGACCGGTCGGCGCCGCGGATGCGTTTTGTCCACCTTGTTCGACGCTCGGCGTGTCGCTGCCGCCGGGCAAACCGCGCACCGCCAGGATCGCCGCCGCCGCGGCGAGCGCCATGATGCCGAGCACCATCGTCGCATGCCGCCACGGCATCAGCGCAACGAGCCCGGCGGTCGCCGCCGGCATCGCCATCTTGCCGAGGTCGCCGGCGAAATTATAGGTCGAGAACGCCATCCGCGAGCGCCGTCCCGGGAAGGCCCGCGTCACCAGATTGGCGCCGATCGGATGCTGAACGCTGGCGCCGATCCCGGCGACGACCAGGGACAGGATCAACATGACGACGCCGGCGCTGGTCCCGGCCGCGAGATAGCCGACCCCGACCACTGCCGTGCCGAGGCCCAACAGCAGCTGCCCGCCGATCCGCCCGGCGAGCGCCCCCGCCGGCATCTGCAACCCGGCCATCGACCCGGTATAAAGCGCGCGCAATAAGCCGATTTCGGCATAACCGAGGCCGAATTCCGCCTGCCACAGCGGCAACAGCACGTAAAGCAGGTCGGTGTAGCCGTCGTGCAGCATGTGCGCGCCGCAGGCGACCGCCATCGTGCGCCGTCCGGGCGCCGCGATCCTTCCCAACGTGGCCGTGATCAGGGACATCGACCCGCCGCTTTCGCCGCACAAACCTGTCATCAAACTGTCATCGCGAGCGGCCGAACGCAATGATTTGCCGGCCGGGCAAGCCACGGCATATTTTGCGGCTAATGCTAGGCTCTTCACCCTCCCGCGCCGCGGGGCCGTCGGGGAAGCTTAACGTCAGGACGCGAGGGAAAAACGATGGCCGACTATGATCTGGTGATCCGCAACGGCACGGTGGCGAATGCCGCCGACACGATGCAGTGCGATGTCGGCATCAAGGACGGCGTCGTCGTGGCGCTGGGGCGCGGCCTAGCCGCCGGGGCGCGCGAGATCGATGCAAGCGGCAAGCTGGTGCTCCCCGGCGCGATCGACAGCCACTGCCATATCGAGCAGATGTCGTCGGCCGGCGTCATGTGCGCCGACGATTTCTACAGCGCCACCGTGGCGGCGGCGTTCGGCGGCACGACGACGGTCATCCCCTTCGCGGCGCAGCACCGCGGCCAGTCGTTGCGCGAGGTGGTGCGCGACTATCACGCGGCGGCCGGGCCGAAGGCGGTCATCGACTATGCCTTTCACCTGATCATCACCGACCCCTCGGAACAGGTGCTGGGCCAGGAATTGCCGGCGCTCATTCGCGACGGCTACACCTCGTTCAAGGTCTACATGACGTACGACCTCCTGCGCCTCGACGACCGCCAGATGCTCGACATCATGGCGTTGGCGCGGGCCGAGGGCGCCTTCATGATGGTGCACGCCGAAAACCACGACATGATCTCGTGGCTGGCCGACCGCCTTCTGGCGAAGGGCCTCACGCAGCCGCGCTACCACGCGGTGTCGCACACCAGGATTGCCGAGGGCGAGGCGACCAACCGCGCGGTGGCGCTCGCCGAACTCTTGGACGTGCCGATCCTCATTGTCCACGTCTCGGCGCGCGAGGCGATCGACGTGATCCGCAACGCCCAGACCCAGGGCCTCAAGATCTACGGCGAGACCTGTCCGCAATATCTGTTCCTGACCGCCGACGACATCGGCATGGACCTCGAAGGCACCAAATTCTGCTGCTCGCCGCCGCCGCGCGACGAGGCGGGGCAGGAGGCGGTGTGGCGCGGCTTGCAGAACGGCACGTTCAGCGTGCTGTCGTCGGACCACGCGCCCTACCGCTACGACGCGACCGGCAAATTGCCCAAAGGCGACAAAACGACATTCAAGGACACCGCCAACGGCGTCCCCGGCATCGAACTGCGCGTGCCGCTGTTGTTTTCGGAAGGAGTCGGCAAGGGCCGGATCGACCTCAACCGCTTTGTCGCGTTGACCGCGACCAACCACGCAAGGCTCTACGGCCTCTACCCGAAAAAGGGCACGATCGCCATCGGCAGCGACGCCGACATCGCGATCTGGGACCCGGCGCGCGAAGTCACCGTCTCGTGGAGCATGCTGCACGACAATGTCGGCTACACCCCCTACGAGGGCCGCCACATCCACGGCTGGCCGGCGACGGTATTGTCGCGCGGCCGGGTGGTCATCGACGACGGCAAGCTCCAGGCCGAGCGCGGCAGCGGCAATTTCCTCCCCTGCGCCCTCTCCGACTTCGCCAAGCCGCTCAACCGCCCGACGCCGGAACTCGCGTTTGCCGCAGAGAGGACGGGAAAATCGGTCCTATAGCCCGCTCGGCGACATCAACAGAATTGTTTATTCCTCCTTGTCCGTCGAATGGCAGATCGGTAAATTCTCATGACCGACCGCGAGCTTTTGCGGCTGCTCGCGCGGCTCGGCGCCAAGGTCACCCGCGGGCGCGGCAAAGGCGGTCACGTTATGGTCGAGTGGCGCGGGCGCCGCACCTTCGTTCCGACCGGCAGCGGAGAACTCAAGTCGGGCACATTCCGAGGAATTTTGAAGGCGTTGAATTTGACATTGGACGATCTGCGACGGGAGTAGGGAATGGCGCGCCACGATAGGGAAGGACTCGCATGGCCGGTGGGTATTGCCCCCGCCGAGGAGGGCGGCTTCGTGGTCAACTTCCCCGATTTTCCCGAAGGCTGGAGCCAGGGCGAAACGCAGGAGGAAGCGCTGGCGCAGGCGGCGGACCTGTTGGAAACGATGGTGGCCAACTACATGGCCGAAGGCTGGGATCTGCCCGCTCCGTCGTCAACTCGGGGGAGAATCTTGGTTCGCCTGGACCCGCTTGTCGGCGCCAAGACCGAGCTCTATCAGCGGATGCGTCAAGCCGGCGTCACCAAGGCCGAGCTCGCCCGTCGTATCGGGATTGCGCCGCAGCAGGCGCAGCGGCTCTTCGACATCCGCCACGCTTCGCGCCTCGACCAACTCGACGCCGCCTTCGCCGCCCTCGGCCGCCGCCTCGTGGTGAGCAGCGAAGCCGCGTAGCCGCGTAGGATGGGCTGAGCGAAGCGATGCCCATCAGTGTTCGAGACGATCGATGGGCTTCGCTGGGCTCAGCCCATCCTACGAACTATGGATCGTTGCCTGATCCATGAATTGTCATGGCGAGGCGCCGAAGGGCGCCGAAGCAATCTCGATCGGCCGGAACGTCACCGGCGCGAGATTGCTTCGCTGCGCTCGCAATGACAAGTTTATCGGAAGTCTGAAGGAGCGTTCACATGTCCCGCAAATTGCGCGCCGCCGTGGCGCAACTGGGTCCCATTCATCGCGCCGACAGCCGCGAAGTCGTGGTCGGGCGGCTGTGCGCGTTGTTGCGCGAGGCGCATGGCGGTGGGGCGCGGTTTGTGGTGTTTCCGGAACTGGCGTTGACGACGTTTTTTCCGCGCTGGTGGATGACCGATCAATCTGAGATCGACCGCTATTTCGAGCGCGAGATGCCGAATGCCGCGACCAGGAAGCTGTTCGACCTCGCCCGGGAACTCGGGGTCGGGTTTTATCTCGGCTATGCCGAGTTGACGCAGGAGCAGGGCGAGGCGCGCCATTACAACACCTCGATCCTGGTCGATCCGGCGGGGAACATCGTCGGGCGCTATCGCAAAATCCACCTGCCGGGGCATTCCGACCATTTGCCGCAGGCGCCGTTCCAGCATCTGGAAAAGCGCTATTTCGACGTCGGCAACGAGGGGTTCCGCGTCTGGCGCTTCATGGATGCGGTCGTCGG
>DATLTH010000054.1:0-4907 GCA_035533695.1 Allostellaceae bacterium
GGCCTTCAGCAGCATCGGCAGCAAGGCGCGGGTGCAGTTGTAGACGCCGCCCCAGCAGATGTTGAACGTGCGCTCCCATTCCTCGCGGCGGTTGGCGATCATGCTGCCGCCGCCGCCGATGCCGGCATTGTTGAACAACAGATGGATCTTGTCGGTGGCCAGGCGGTCGGCGACCTCGTCGCGAAACCGCTCGACTTGTGCGGCGTCCGACACATCGGCGAGGTGGGTCGTGACCCGCAAGCCCTGCGGCACGCCCGCCGCCTCGCACAAGGCCTTGGTCTCCGCCATTCCCGCCGCGGACACGTCGCACATCGCGACATTGCAGGCTTCGGCGACGAGCTGGCGAACCAATTCCCGCCCCATGCCCGAGCCGCCGCCGGTGACGACCGCGATCTTGCCCGCGAATTCCTTCATGGTCGGCCTCCTGTGCTCAACGGATCAGGATCACCTCGATGCCCAGGTCGAGGTTCGCCCAGGCGCGGTCGGCGGTGACGACGGGGCATTTCAGATGCCCACCCAATGCCAGGCACGCGCGGTCGCCGAGCGACAACCCCGCCCGCCGCGTCCGCAACCACAATTCGGCGGCGATCGCTGCCAGGTGGCGGTCGAACGCGATCACCGTCAGATCCAACTTCGCGACGGCGTTAGCGGCCTGCTCTTCGGTCAGGCCATCGGAATGCAATTTGGTGAATACCTCGCAGAGATTTACCGCGCCGATCGACCCGCCGATCAGACGGTCGGGATCGAAACCGGAAAACGGTTCGTTCTTGAGCGCGGCAAGGATTGCCGACGCATCCGCAATGATCGTGTCATTATTCACGCGCGGCCTCGGCGCGCCGCTCGGCGATCAGTTCGGCCACGAGGTCGCGACCCGAACTGTAGCGGGCGACGATTGCCTGCGCCTCCTTGAGTGCTTGGCGACGTGTGCGCAGGCGCAATTCGCCCTCTCCGACGCTCTCGATCAAGAGCTCATCTCCGGGCTTGATACCGGCCGCCGCGCGGCAGTCCGCCGGGATCACGATGCGGCCCTGCTGATTGACCCGCACCTTTGCAACCATGCCAAAAGCTCCCGCGATGTCACTCCGTCAAAAGATGTCAAATTGTTTCCACGATGTCAATTGCTCGCCCGGCTCGCAGGCTGATAACCTGCCTGCGGTTCTTTAGCCGAGGAGGCCGCCATGCTGACCACCACCCGCGACATGATCATGCCGACGGCGATCACCGGCTCCTACCCGCGGCCATTATGGTTTGACGCCAGCCTCGGGGGCCGCTCGTTCAAGACGATGATGGGCGACTCCTTGTTCCGCGAGCAGTATCTCGACGCGGTCGCCGCCGTGATCAACGCGCAGGAGGCCGCGGGCCTCGACATCGTCACCGACGGCGACAGCCGCTTCGACCTCGCGGTCGGCGGCAAGTCGTGGTTCTTCTACCCGATCGAGCGCCTGACCGGGGTCCACGGCCACCGCGACACCTCGCGCGGCTGGATGCAGCGCCACGGCCTCAGGCCCGGCAAGATATTGTGGGAGGTGCAGGAGGCCTACCAGCCCGGAATCGTCACCGAAAAACTCGGCCGCGGGCCGTTGGAGTACACCGCGATCTGGCAGGTCGCGCAGCGCCTCACCGACAAGCCGGTCAAGTTCGGCGCGATCTGCGCCCCGGCCCTCGCCTCGATGCTGTGGGACGAGCACTACCACGACGACAAGGCGCTGATTTACGACCTCTGCGACATCATGAATGCCGAGTTCAAGGAACTGGCGGCGGCCGGCTGCCCGGTCATCCAGGTCGAGGAGCCGCGCCAGCACGGCATGACGACAATGCCCGACTGCAAGGATTCGGACCTCGAATGGCACACCGAAGCCTTCAACCGCCAATTGAAGGGCGTCGAGGCCGAAATCTGGGTGCACACCTGCTGGGGCAACCCGAACCAGCAGCGCATCCACTGGGAGGTGCCGAGCTACGAGCGCGCGCTGCCCCACCTGCTGCAGCTCGATTGCGACGTCATCACCTTCGAGTGCGCCTCGAACGACGGCAAGGATTTGCCGCTCTTCGGCAAGTTCAAGACCGACAAGAAGATCGGCATCGGCGTCGTCAACCACTGCATCACGACGGTCGAGCCGGCCGATTATGTCGCGGGTCTGATCCGCCGCGCCCTCGAACACATCCCGCCCGAGCGGCTGGTCATCACCACCGATTGCGGCTTCGGGCGCGAGGGATTGTCGCGCCGCATCGCCTATTACAAATGCGTCGCGATGGTCGAAGGCACCAACATCGTGCGCCGCGAACTGGGCCTGCCCGAAGCCCACATCCGCGCCGCCGACCCGCGCCTTTATTTCGCAACCGCCGGCGGCGGCAGGTAAGGACTACGACTTCGGCAGCGGGATGTGATGCCTTGTCATCAAGATTTGATGCAGATACGATGCGAACATGCGGACGACGCTGACCCTCGATGACGATCTTGCCGGGCTCTTGAAGCGGCGCGCGCGCGCCCTCGGCATTCCGTTCAGGGAGGCGGTCAACCGCACGATACGCACCGGCTTGGGCGAGGCGGGCGCGGCGCGGCCGGGGCCGGCGCCAAAGACGATACCCCATTCCTTCGGGTTCAGGCCCGGCATCGATCTCGACAAGCTCGGACAGCTCGCCGACGAGGTGGAAGCCGAGGGCTTCGCAGGTAAGCTCAATGATCTTGCCGGACGTAAACGTCCTCGTGCACGCGCATAATGTCGATTCGTCGGTGCATCAGAAGGCGCGCGCCTGGTGGGACGCGTGTTTGGCGGGAACCGAAGGGATCGGATTGGCATGGGCGGCCATGCTCGGCTTTCTGCGGATTACGACGAACCGCAGAGTGGTGGCGCGGCCGCTCTCGGTTCGCGAGGTGATGAGCCGGCTGGAGACTTGGCTGACGTTGCCGCACGTCCACATCGCACAGCCCTCGGACAGCCACTTTGCAACGCTGCGCGCGGCACTCGAGCGCCTCGGGACGGCCGGCAACCTGACAACCGATGCCCACTTGGCAGTGCTCGCGATCGAGCGCGGGTATGTTCTCTATTCGACGGACGCCGATTTCGCCCGATTCTCGGAGCTTCGCTGGGTCAATCCGTGCCGGTAGCGATGATGACGCAACCGGCGCGCAATGCGGCGTGGCCTCCGGCCGATCGTCGTATAACATCATCGTTTCAGGAGCGCGCCGGAGGGCCGCAATGATGCCTGACGACTATCTCGGCCGCGTGCGGGCATTGCTGCCCGGCATCCGCGAGCGGGCGTCGCAGACCGAAAAACTGCGCCGGCTGCCGGACGAAACCTGGGCCGAGTTCCAGGCGGCCGGCCTCTTCCGCGCGTTGCAGCCCAAGCGCTACGGCGGTTACGAGCTCGACCCCGGCGTGTTCTACCAGGCGGTCGCCGAAATCGGCGCGGTGTGCGGGTCGAGCAGCTGGATCGCCGGCGTCATCGGGGTGCACAACTGGCACCTGGCGATCATGCCGCCCCAGGCGCAGGAAGACGTCTGGGGCGAGGACGACAGCATCCAATTGTCGACTTCGCTGGCGCCGACCGGCACGGTCGAGCGCGCCCCGGGCGGCTTCCGCCTCAAGGGCCGCTGGTCGTTTTCGAGCGGCTGCGACCATTGCCAGTGGGTCGTGCTCGGCGGCACCGCGCCGCCGGCCGAGGGCGCGAGCGGCGGCCCGCCCGACGCGCGGGTGTTTCTGGTGCCGCGCCGCGACTACTGGATCGACGACACCTGGCACGTCATCGGGCTGTGCGGCACCGGCAGCAAGGATATCGTGGTCGAGGACGCGTTCGTGCCCGAATACCGCACGCATTCCTATCTCGACGCGTTCCACCTCAATCATCCGGGCTGCGAGATCAACCCGGCGCCGCTCTATCGGCTGCCCTTTGCCCTGATCTTTCGCTACGGCATCACCGCCCCGGCGATCGGCGCGGCGAAGGGGGCGCTCGACGCCTTTCGCGAGCAGACCCGGCGCCGGGTCAATGTGATGGACAAGTCGCTGGCGGCCGAGGACCCGTTCATGCAGCAGCGCCTCGCCCAGTCGGCCTCCGAGATCGACGCGGCCCACGCGCGAATGCTCGAAATCTTCGCCGAGATGATGCGGCTTGCCCGTGCCGGGCAGGAGATCCCGCTGGAAAACCGCGCGCGCTACCGCTGGGACGGCGGCCGGGCGGTCGAGTGGAGCGTCGCCGCGGTCGACCGGCTGTTCGAGGCCGCCGGCGGGCGGGCCTTGTTTCTCGCCAACCCGATCCAGCGCGCCTGGCGCGACGTGCACGCGATCCGCGCCCATGCCGGCAACAACCCGGAGCGCGCGGCGATGGTCTTCGCCCGCTCCGAACTCGGCCTGCCGCATACCGACATAAGGTTCTAAGCGCAGCGCCCAAGGAGATTGCTTCGATGCGCTCGCAATGACGCCGAAAGGAATTGTCATTGCGAGGAGCGGAGCGACGAAGCAATCTCGGCCAGGGAAGTCAGGGAGGACCCGATGGTCGCGCTAAAATCCGTCGCGCATTTCAGCATTCCGGTCAGCGACATCGAGAAGAGCCGGCATTTCTACACCGAGATCGTCGGCTTCCGGCATCTGGCGACGGTGGGGCAAGGCACCATGTCGTTTCTCGACGCCGCCGGCACCTGCCTGATCCTGGTGAAGCGCGAGGCGCCGATCAACCCGCGGCCCGAGAACCACGGCGGGGTGCATCATTCGTTCGCGGTCGAAGACTACAAGGCGGCGCTCGACCATCTGCGCTCGAACGGCGTCAAAATCACCTTCGAGGAAGACCGCCAGGGCGGCGTCGTCAACGGCCCGCGCGCCTATTTTCGCGATCCCGACGGCACCGTCCTCGAATTCATCGACCTGACGAGCTACATGGGAACCGACCACACCGGAGGAACGCCATGACCGCAA
>DATLTH010000055.1:0-2171 GCA_035533695.1 Allostellaceae bacterium
ATAAGAAATTCATACGGTTGTATATTTGCCTCATTTTTAGGCAATGACTTGACGGCTAGAGATTGGTTGACCTCCGGTTGTCCCGGCCGCCTTTGTCTACAGATTTATCCACAGGTTTGGTGGATATGCCCGCTGCGACGAAAAATCCGATGTCGACTCAGCCAGTTGACCCTGCCCTGGCGGTTGACCCTCCTCTGGCGGTTGACCCTGCCCTGTCGGTGAAGGCGGTGACCCGGCGTCGGCGCCAGGCCACGCCGCTCGACCCGCGCCGCAGCCCCGGCGAATTGTCGGACGAGGCGCCGCATGACATCAGGGTGGGCGAGCCGCCGGCGCGGGCAAGCCGCGGCGGCAGCATTGCCGCCGGGATCGCCACTGGGATCGCCGTCTTGCGGGCGGCGTTGCGCACGATGCCGGCGAGCCCCGGCGTCTACCGCATGCTCGACCGCAAGGGCGAGGCGCTCTACGTCGGCAAGGCGCGCAATCTGAAAAGCCGGGTGCAGAACTATACCCACCCGGCCGGGCTGTCGAACCGGCTGCGCCGGATGGTGGCCGAAACCGACACGCTCGAGATCGTCGTCGCGGCAACCGAAGCCGAGGCGCTGCTGCTCGAATGCAACATGATCAAGCGGCTGATGCCGCGCTATAACGTATTGCTGCGGGACGACAAATCGTTTCCGTTCATCCACCTGACCGCCGATCACGCCTTCCCGCAGCTGGCCAAGTTCCGCGGCGCGCGCGACAAGCCGGGCGCTTATTTCGGGCCGTTCGCCTCGGCCGGCGCGGTCAACCGCACCCTGGTCGCGCTGCAGAAGGCGTTCCTCTTGCGCTCGTGCAGCGACAGCGTCTTCAACAATCGCGCCCGGCCTTGCCTCCTCTACCAGATCAAGCGGTGCAGCGCGCCCTGCGTCGGCCGTATCGCCGACGCGGAATACGCCGGGCTGATCGAGCAGGCGACGGGGTTCCTGTCGGGGCGCAGCCGGGACATCCAGCAGCGTCTCGCTTCCGAGATGGACACGGCCGCCGAGGCGCTCGATTTCGAGGCGGCGGCATTGATCCGCGACCGCATCCGCGCCCTCTCGCTGGTGCAGGGCCACCAGGACATCCACGTGCAGGGCATTGTCGATGCCGACGTGATCGCTGCCTATCAGGCGGGCGGCCAGACCTGCGTGCAGGTGTTCTTTTTCCGCGGCGGCCATAATTGGGGCAACCGCGCCTATTTCCCCAGCCATGACCGCCAGCTGTCGGTCGAAGAGGTGCTGAGCGCGTTCGCCGGACAGTTCTACGACAATCGCGCGAAGCCGCCGCTGGTATTGCTCAGCCACCAGCTGGTCGAGCAGCAGCTGATCCAGGAAGCGCTGTCATTGGGCGGCGGCCGGGTCACGCTGGCGGTGCCGCAGCGCGGCGACAAGAAAAAGCTGGTCGACCGCATCGTCAACGCAGCGCGCGAGGCATTGGGGCGCCGCCTTGCGGAAAGCGCTTCGCAGCGCCAGCTGCTCGACGGGGTCGCTGCGGCGTTCGCGCTGGAGGTGTCCCCGAACCGCATCGAGGTCTATGACAACAGCCACATCCAGGGCAGCCACGCGGTCGGCGCGATGATCGTCGCCGGCCCCGACGGGTTGATCAAAGGCGCCTACCGCAAATTCACCATCCGCGATGTTTCCGCCGCCGGCGACGACTACGCGATGATGCGCGAGGTGTTGCGTCGCCGCTTTGGCCGCGCCCTGAAAGAGGACCCGGAGCGCGAGCGCGGCCTGTGGCCGGACCTGGTGCTGATCGACGGCGGCCAGGGCCAGCTTGCCGCGGCGCAGGAGGTGTTCGGCGAACTCGGCGTCGACGATGTGGCGATCGGCGCAATCGCCAAGGGTCCCGACCGCAACGCCGGCCGCGAGCGCTTTTTCCTGCCCGGCCGGCCGCCCTTCTCGCTCGAACCGCGCGATCCCGTCCTCTACTTTCTGCAGCGGCTGCGCGACGAGGCGCACCGCTTCGCGATCGGCGCGCACCGCGCCAAACGGGCAAACGCGATCAGCCGGTCGCCGCTCGACGAGATTCCCGGGATCGGCGCGCGCCGCAAGCAGGCGCTGCTGCATCATTTCGGCTCGGCGCGTGCGGTGGCGCGGGCCGGGCTGGCCGAGATCGAGCGTGTCACCAGCATCAGCAGCGCCATCGCAAAA
>DATLTH010000056.1:0-2386 GCA_035533695.1 Allostellaceae bacterium
TGGCGTCGGCATATTTCTTCGGACCGCCAAAGCGCTCCAGCGTTTCGGGCGGGACGAACTTGATCAAGAGATCGGCGGTGCCCGGCGGCAGCCCGACGAAGTGCACCATCAGCATGTTGTGGTCTTTGAGGAGCAGCATCGAGAGCGCCGCCGAGGCCTCGTAGGGCACGACCGGCGGCTCGGTGAGGCCGCCCCGCTCCATCGCGATCTCGAGAATGTCGTCGGCGGCGATCTGCACCGTCGTCGGCGTCTCACGCATGCGGGTTGCCGAAGCGATCCGCGTTCATCCCGAACTCCCGGTCACGACGGAGTGATACACTCTATATCGGTAACGGTTTGCGATCGAGGTGATGCATCCCAAGCCCGCCTTGTCGGATGAAGCGAACCGGCTCATCCTGCGGGGGCAAACCGGGTCAGCAAGGAGCGAGGCGTGAGCGAGCTTATTCCTGTCATCGATGTTGCCGATTACCTCGCCGGGCGCGCCGGGGCGCTCGCGGCCACCGCCCGGCAGGTGCAAGACGCGCTGACCACGGTCGGTTTCTTCGTACTGACCGGGCATGACATTCCGCAGCCGCTGATCCAGGGCACCTTCGCCGAGGCACGCCGCTTCCATCAGCTTCCGATGGCGAAAAAACTCGCCCTCAGGCTGAACCAGCATAACAACGGCTACATGATGATGGGGCGCTACGCCGTACGCACCTCCGACATCAACAATAACGACAAGGGCGACCTCAACGAGGCCTTTTTCGTCAAGCGCGAGCGCACCCCGGACGACCTGCTGCTGCTGTCCGGCCGCCGCTTCGTCGGTCCCAATCTGTGGCCGGCGGAGAGCGATCTGCCGGGCTTCCGCGATGGCGTGCTCGACTATGTCGACACGATGGATCGCTTCGCCCGGCACTTCCTGCCGGTCGTCGCCGTGGCGCTCGATCTTGCGCCCGACTGGTTCGACGAGGCCTTCACCGACAGCCAGTTCTCCTTCCGTCTGTCGCATTACCCGCCGGTCGCGGCCGAAGCCAACCAGTTCGGCATCGCGCCGCATACCGACAGCAATTTCATGACCTTCCTGGCGCAAACCGAAGTCCCGGGCTTGCAAGTGCGCCTGCCGCCGAATGGACCCAAGGCGGGAGACTGGCTCGACGTGCCGTATCTCCCGAACTCCTTTGCCGTCAACTCCGGTGACATGCTGCGGCGCTGGAGCAACGGTCGCTTCCTGTCGACGCCGCACCGCGCCTTGCCGCCGGTCGGAGGAGAGCGCTACGCGATCCCGTTCTTCCTCGGGCCGCGCTTCGACCAGGTGATCGAATGCTTGCCGACTTGCGCCAGCCGCGACAACCCGCCGCGTTGGCCGCCCATCACCTACGCCGAGTGGCAGGAATACTGGTATGACGCCAATTACGATCCGAAATTGCAACGCAATATAGCCTGAGCGGATCGCAATCTCGACGGCCGATCGCCTACTCTAACGATGAAAGTCGTTGACGCGCGCGGCGGCAGATCGCCGGCTCGGCGCAATGCGAGGTGCATGATGGAAGAAAGCGGGATCGCTCGCCGCGAGGCCGGGTTCTGGGCGCGCGCGCAGCGTCATCTGCTCAAATATGGCGGCGAGTTCGTCGCGTTCGTGCCGGTTCGGGCCGAGGGCGCGTTTCTCTATGATTCCGGCGGCCGGCGCGTGCTGGACTTCACCTCGGGCCAGATGAGCGCATTGCTCGGTCATTCCCACCCCGAGATCGTGGCGGCGGTGCGCGACGGCATCGGGCAGCTCGACCATCTGTTTTCCTCGATGCTCAGCGCGCCGGTCGTCGATCTCGCCGAGGCCCTGGCCGGATTGGTGCCGGGCCTGCCGAAAGTCATGCTGCTGTCCACCGGCGGCGAGGCGAACGAAGCGGCCATCAGGATCGCGAAACTCGTCACCGGCGGGTGGGAGGTGGTCGGGTTCGCGCAGTCGTGGCACGGCATGACCGGCGCCGCCGCGTCGGCCACCTACAAGGCAGGGCGTCGCGGCTATGGTCCCGTGGCAGCCGGTTCCTTCGCTATTCCCGCGCCCAATGCTTATCGCCCGCGTTTTCCCGGCGTCGATTGGCGGGCAGAACTCAACGACGCGTTCGAGCTTCTCGACCGGCAGAGCACGGGCAATCTCGCCGCCTTCATCGCCGAGCCGGTGCTCAGCAGCGGCGGCATCATCGAGCTGCCCAACGGCTACCTTGCCGCGCTTAAGCGCAAGTGTGTCGAACGCGGGATGCTGCTCATCCTCGACGAAGCACAAACCGGGATGGGACGCACCGGCACCATGTTTGCCTTCGAGCGGGATGGGGTGGTCCCGGATATTCTGGTGCTGTCCAAGACGCTCGGCGCCGGATTGCCGCTGTCGGCGGTGATGACCAGCGAT
>DATLTH010000057.1:0-5211 GCA_035533695.1 Allostellaceae bacterium
TTGTCCTGCAGGATCTTCGAGCCGCAGGTCGTCGGGATCCCCTTGGTGTCGACAATGTCCTTGAGGCCGATCGGGATGCCGTGCAATGGCCCCGACGGGCCGCGCACCATGATCAGCGCCTCGGCGGCGCGCGCCTCGGCCAAGGCCCGCTCCTCGGTGAGGTGGTAGAACGCATGAAGGCGGTTATCGAGCGCCTTGACCCGATCGAGGCAGGCCCGGGTCAACTCGACCGGCGACAATTCCTTCGCGGCGATCTGCCTTGCGGCTTCGGCGATCGTCGGGATTGCGGCTGCCATCACAAATCCTCCTCGGCAAAGCCGTAGGTCAATGCCGGCTCGGCCATCCGGCCGCGCGGCTGGCGGACCCGCTCGGCCATCGCCGCGATCCCGTCGCATACGGCGCGCAATTCGGCCTTTTCAGCATCGCTCAGGGTGAGCCCGGCGCGGGCCAGCAGGTATTCGAATGCGTCGTCGGTTATCGGGGTGGGCATCAGATCACCTCTTCCAGGAAAACGAGCCTCGCAGCAGACCTGTAAATTCAGGGCCACAATTGCCGTGTCGCCAGCGCCGCGCCCTGCGCCAATGCTTCGAGCTTGGCCCAGGCGATCTGCGGGTGGATGCGGCCGCCGAGGCCGCAATCGGTCGAGGCGATGACCCGCTCGCGGCCGACGATGCCGGCAAAGCGCCGGATGCGGTCGGCCACCAGTTCGGGATGCTCGATGACGTTGGTCGCATGGCTGACGACGCCGGGCAGCATCACCATGTCGTCGGGCAGCCTGACCTCCTGCCACACCTTCCACTCGTGTTCGTGCCGGACATTGCCGGCCTCGAACGAGATCGCCCCGACCTTGGCCTTCAGCACGATTTCGATGATGTCGCGGATCGGGATGTCGGTGACGTGCGGGCCGTGCCAGCTGCCCCAGCACAAATGCAGGCGGATGCGGTCGGCCGGCAGGCCGCTGATCGAATGGTTGAGGGCGTCGATCCAGCTCGCCACGAGAGTCTGATAGTCGGCAACCGACGGCTCGGGGTTGACCTGGTCCCAGCCTTCAGCAAGGCACGGGTCGTCGAGCTGCAGGACGATGCCGGCATCGACGATCGCCTTGTACTCCGCGCGCATCGCGTCGGCGCAGGCGAAGAGGAACTCTTCATCGCTCTTGTAGTATTTGTTGGCGATGCGGGCGCAGCTGGCGGGTGCAACGGCGGTCATAAAGCCCTCGGCCACCCCGGACGCCGCCAATGCCGCCTTGAAGTTGGCGATGTCGGCCGCGATCATGTCGCCCCCGGCATAGCCGAGCGGGGCGGTGCATACCGGGGTCGGCGGGCGGGCGCCGGAGCCGGTCGTGATGCCCGATTCCGGATCGTTGTAGGCGAGCGAGAACATCGTGCGGTCGCGCCGGTCGCCGAAGCTCGTCAGCACGATATGATCCGGCGTCGAGCGGTGCGGCGCCATGTCGTAGAGCGAGTCGGTGCCGGGTTCGATGCCGGAGAGGCGCTGCCACGAATAGCGCCACCACGAGCCGTAATTGACGCGCTGCGCCATCGATTTGCCGAACTCGCCGTCGCCCGGCACGTCGATGCCGAGCTCCTTCTGGTGGCGCACGACATCGCCGACCGCCTGGCTCAGCGTCCGCTCGAAGGCGCCCGGATCGGCGGCGCCACTTTCGCGCGCCTGGTTGGCCGCGATCAACTCGTCCGGCCGCGGCAGGCTGCCGACGTGGCTGGTAAGGATGCGATCGGTGCTGGTGCGCATGCGGCCCTCCCATTCGGATCGTGGTGCGATCATAGGGTGGCTTGCGCGGCTGCGTCCATTCGGGCGAATACCTGTCGTGAGGGAGAATGCACGATGTCGGACATCGCGACGATCGATATGCCGGCCGCTGCCGAGGCGGACGACCCGGCACAGCGGCCGCAGGTCACGTTGCTGCCGGGCGGACATCGCCGCGCCGAAGGCGGCCACCCGTGGATCTTCTCGAACGAGGTGGCGATGGACGCGGCGGCCAAGGCGTTGATGCCCGGCACGCTGGTCACCTTGCGCCGCGCTGACGAGCGGGTGTTCGGGGTGGCGATGTTCAACCCGCACACCTTGATCGCCGCCCGGCTCCTCGACCGCGACGCCGGACGGCCGATCGGCAGGCGCTTCTTTTCGCGCCACCTGGAGCGGGCGCTCAAATTGCGCGCGCGTCTCTATGACAAGCCCTATTACCGGCTCGTTCATGCCGAGGCGGACGGGCTGCCGGGCCTCATCGTCGACCGGTTCGGCGCGGTATTGGTGGTGCAGGCCAACACCGCCGGGATGGACCGCCTCGCGCCGGTCATCGTCGATGCCCTGCGCGGTCTGTTGTCGCCCGCGGCGATCGTGCTGCGCAACGACAGCCCGGCGCGCACGCTCGAAGGCCTGCCGCTGGAGACACGGGTTGCCCTCGGTGACGTTGAGGGACCGATCCCGGTCGAAGAGGACGGTGCGGTGTTTCTGGCCGATGTGCGTTCCGGGCAGAAGACCGGCTGGTTTTATGACCAGCGCGCCAACCGCGGCTTTATCGCCGGTCTCGCCGGTGGATCGCGGGTGCTCGACCTCTATTGCCACAGCGGCGGATTTGCCGCCGCCGCCGCCGCTCGCGGCGCCGCCGAAGTGCTCGGGATCGACAGCTCGGCGCCCGCTCTTGCGCTCGCGGTGGAGGCGGCGCGACTTAACCGCGTCGAGGACCGCTGCCGATTCCGCCGCGGCGAGGTGTTCGCCGAGGCGGCGGCATTGGTTGCCCAGGGCGAGCGGTTCGACGTCGTGATTGCCGATCCGCCGGCTTTCGCGCGGGCAAAACGCGATGTGCCGGCGGCCTTGCGCGGCTACCGCAAGCTGGCCCGCCTCGCCGCCCAGCTGACGGCGCCGGCCGGCTTTGTGTTCCTCGCCTCGTGCTCCTACAACGTCGAGGCAACGGATTTCGCCGACGCGGTGCGGCGCGGCCTCGCCGATGCCGGGCGCAGCGCCCGCATCCTGCGCAATACCGGCGCCGGTCCCGACCATCCGATCCACCCGGCACTGCCGGAAACCGCCTATCTGAAAGCGCTTACCCTGGCACTCGATTGAGGGCGTGCGCGGCATCCGCCGGCATCGGCAGGGTCAGGCGAAAAACCGTGCCGCGGCCGGTGCTATCGACGAGGACGAGGTCGCCGCCCTGCGCCCGCATCAACTCGCGTGCGATGGCGAGGCCAAGGCAGCTGCCGCCCGGCCGGGCCGAGCCGAAAAACGGCCGGAACAGGTTTTCCCGCGCCCGCGGCGGCAGCCCGGGCCCGTCATCGCCGATCTCCAGCGCGATCGTCCCATCCCGCGCGACGGCGTTGACGCGCAGGTGTTTCGCGCCGGCCTCCACCGCGTTCTGCGCGAGGTTCAGCAACACCCGGTAGAGCTGATCGCGGTCGGCGTGGACGGCGAGGCCCGCCGGCGCCTCCAGCTTGATCGCGATGTTGTCGCTTCCCGTCGCCACGGCCGGCCTGATCTCGTCGAGCAGCGGGCTCAGCGGAAACCGGGTCGGCGTAAACGGCGGTGCGCCCTCGCGCGAAAAATCGAGCGTGCGCGTACACAGCGCCACGGCGCGGTCGATCGCCTCGAAGAGGCGCGGCGCGACCCGGCGCACCTCGGGGGCGGCGCTATCCGCCAGGCCGTCGCTGACCAGCCGCGCGGTCGCCAGGATGGCGCGCAAATCATGGTTGATCTTGGTCACCGCGGTGCCGAGCGCCGCCAGCCGCGCCCGCTGCCCGAGCGCCTGCCGCACGGTCTCCTGCAGCAGTGCCAGTTCCTTCTCGGCGGCCCCGATCTCGTCGCGGCGGCCGCTCGGGACGATGCGGCGCGAGGCATCCTCCGGATCGTCGCGGAACAATACCATGCTCGCGGTAATGCGGCGCATCGGCCGGACCAGCAGCCATTGCAGGCTGAGATAGACGAGCGCGGCGGTGGTCAGTGAGATGACCACCGACAACTCGACGACGCGTAACCCGAACGCCCACATTTCGTGGCGCAGCGGCGCCTCGTCGAGCAGCAATTCGACCGTCGCGCCCGGTTCGGTCGGCGCCGGCCCCACGACGCGCATGACGCGGTTGTCGCTGCGCGCCAAGGTTTCGAGCGAGCGCTGGATCCAGATCGGGATGTTGCCCTTGGTCAGGTCAAAGGTCACATCGGGGTGCGGCGCGACCGGGCTGTCGAGCATGAACACCATGCCGTTAGGGCGATGCAGGATGACCGCATGGGCGCCGACATCAGCGAGCAGGCGGTTGGTCAGCGCCTGGTCGATACGGCCGGAGGGGCTCGCTGCCAGCGCCAGGGTGGCGAGATGACCGGCGGCGAGATGGTTGTCGAAATAGGTCATCCGGAAGCGCGCGACCGAGGGCACGAAAATCAGCACCTCGCACAGCATCACAAAGAAGATGGTCAGCACGAGGAGGCGCGCCGACAGGCTTCGGATCACCACCGCCGGGTCCTCAGCCGAAATGCGCCAGGAAGTGCACCAGCCGACGGGTGCGCGGCGCGAACAGGGTTGGCGTATAGTAACTCCCGGCGGCGCGCTTGCCGGCTTCGCCGCGGGTCGGGTAAGGCACGATCAGGTTGGCCATCGCGCCGATCTTCAGCTTCTGCGAAATCGCCAAAGCCCAGGGCAGGATCAGGTCGCCGGCGGCCGCGCCGAGGATCGTCGCGCCGAGAATGCGTCCGTTCAGGCGAACGATGATCTTGACCATGCCCGAGGTGTCGCGCTCGGTGTGGGCGCGGTCGTTGTCGGCGAACGCCCAGCGCAGCACCCGAACCGGTCCCCGGGCGCGCGCCGCCGCCTCGCCGAGCCCGACCTGGGCCAGCTCGGGATCGGTGTAGGTGACCCACGGCAAGGCCCGGTAGTCGACCCGCGCCGGCAGGCGGAACAGCGCGTTGCGGATCACGATCCCGGCATGATAGAGGGCGATGTGGGTGAATTGCGGGCCGCCGGCCGCGTCGCCGATCGCAAAGGCGCGGCGGTTCGATGTCCGCAGCCGCTTGTCGACGACGATGCCGGCGGCATTGGTGGCGATGCCGGCGGCGGCGAGGTCGAGCGCGGCAAGATCGGGCCGGCGCCCGGCAGCGACCAGCAGATGCGATCCGGTGACCCGCTCGCCGCTCGCCAGGGTGACGGCAATGTCGGTTCCGGCCTGCGCCACCTCGGCGACCGCCGTCGACGGCATCAGCCTGATC
>DATLTH010000058.1:0-8899 GCA_035533695.1 Allostellaceae bacterium
GTAACCACGCTATTAGATCACCGACATCCTCGATATCGTCGCCGTCATCCCATTCCCATGGCGCCAGCAGCGGCGTCGCCGGCATGATGATTGCGCGCTGGCCGCCGTGGATCGACTGGTAGGTGCCGTCATTGCTTGGCACGATCTCCGCGACGCCGAAGCGCATCGGTCCGTGCCAGAGAAAATCATGCGGCACACCTTGGCGTTCGAGCCAATCGAAATGCCGACGCTCTGCGGCTTTCGTTGCGGCAGTGAACTCCCCCCAAAGATCGGGCGTCATGCGGCACCGTCCGAACAGGCGTCGGTGGCGTGTCGGATGATGTGGCTGCGCCGCTTCGCAATCTCAGCGCGAATCTTCGAGATGCGCGACACCTGATCCAGTCGCGGAAGGATTCCTTGTTTCGCCTGCGCCCAAAGAAGAGGGAGCCAGGCTCGGTCGACCGACGATAGGTCCGTCTCGTGCTCGTCGAGCAACTGGCGCAGCGCAAGTTCCGTCAAGAGCGCAGCCCGTCGCGGCTGCGCGTTGGTCTGACGCGCGCTCATCGGGCGGCCCGTTGGGCGATGGCGTGCCAAACGGTTGACGGCACACCTCGGGATGACGGGCGACGTTCAGAAGTCGGGATCAGGACACCTAGAGCCCGAAGCTCCGAGCAACGCGGCCGAATCGTCAGCACGTCCATTTCCAAGCGGGCCGCGACCTCGTCGGCCGGCGTTTTCGTTTATCGGGCGGGTCCTCCGCCCAGGCACTGATTTGCGGATTGGCGGCGTTCATGATCAGGCCGCCTCGCTCGTGTTGAAGCGGCTGCGGTCACCCATGAAGGCGTCGATTTGATCGAGGTCGTATCTGACCGACCGGCCGATCTTGAGGAATGGGATTTTGGGGGTGCCAGTGACGCGGGCCTTTTCGAGAAAGCCGGCGCTCATGTTCATATATTCGGCGGTCGCCTGCGTGTCGGCGTAACGCTTATGGCTTAACGTCTCGCGCTGCATTTATCTTGCTCCGTCTGTTTCCGGCGAAGCCGGTCGCCGCACATGCGGCACGGATCAAGAGTGGGTCCAGAATGATTTGCGCGGATAGATCGTCTGCCCGGGAGCGGCTGGCCTCTACCGGGCAGAAGCCACATCTTGTTACACCGGTGGTGTTTTGGCTTTTCCCGGCCATGGGTCCGGGTTTGCTACGCCCTTCAAAGCTTTCCGCGCGGTGTCTGGTGACATTCCGAGCGCTGCATATTCTTCCTCTGCACAGAGTGCCTTCGTTCGGAACTTCCCGGTCGCCCATATGGCGCGAATTTGATCGCGCTTCGCCAGGGCGGGCGCGTGTCTTGCTGCTGCGCCCTTCTGTCCGAGTTTCGACGCATGCAAAGCCAGCGCTGCCAGGACATCTTTCCCGGGTTTCGCCAGAAGGGATTTCACAACAAATTCAGGCGTGAGCGTCGTGTGTTTGGCAACGGTCCCCAGGTGAACCAGCGCATCCATCTCAGGCGTTGATGGGCCGCGCGCAGCGCGGCGCCCCCTTGCAAGCATCATAGGCGTGAGCTCAAGGCGCGTGGCAAGTGCTGCGGCGCGGGGCTCCGCAACAAATTCAGGCGTGAGCGTCGGGACCTTGGCAACCGCCGCCAGGACAGCCCTCGTGACTATTCCGGGCTTGAGCTCTTTACAGTCGGCAAGCGCTTCTAGGACAGACAAGAGATTCTTTTGCCGGTCATTAAACGTCATCGTCTGCGCCCTCCGCTGGCGCTTCCGCTTGGTGGTCGACGCGGCAACCGGTGCGGATACCGGCTTTCGGGAGCTACCCTAGCCGCGTCGATTCGATTAGGCGGTCTTGAGGTTGTGAACCTCGGCGTCCTTCAATTTTCCTGCCATCGCCGACTCGATCATGTCCGCCACCTTATCCGTGGCATCGATCAGCGCTGCATCTACGGGCTTGTGGATGTATCGAGCGGTCACCGTCTTCTTGCCGTGGCCGAGCATGGCGCCGGTCGTCGCCTCGCTGTACCCGAGGTCGTCCGCAAGGCTGGCGAAGCTGTGGCGCAGGACGTGGGCGGTCACATCGGCCAACTCCGGCTTGCGTGCCATGATCCGGCTTATGGCCTTCGCCAGTCCGGAATATGGGCGCTTGTCGTCCCCGCCCGGAAATACGTATTTGCTGGAGGCACGCTGTAGAGCCTTCGGGATCGCGTCCAGTGCACGGATGGCGGCTGCACCCAGCGGGCGGACGCTCGCGCCCTCTTTGGTGTCCGTGAAGCGGAAGGCTTTACCGACGCGGTCGACCTCGGGCTTTTTCAGGTTCGCGATCTCGCCGCGTCGAGCACCCGTGAGCGCGAGAGCTTTGACGGCCGCGACGGCGAGCGGGTTTTCTTTCTCAGCCTCGGCCTCGGCCAGCGCCTCGCCCAAAATGGCATATTCCGCGAGCGAAAGCCGGCGCTCCCGCTCATTGTCGGCCTGGCGCTTCACACCCCGCACAGGGTTATCGCTGCGGATGCCCTCCGAGATAGCGTAGGAAAAGATGCCGCCAAGCAGACCGACCGTCCGGGCGGCTGTCCCCGCGCCCCCGGTGACGATGGCACGCCCCCGCTTTTTGGTCTTCTCATCGGCGGCGGTTTTGCCGCTCGACACATCCCGCATGAACTTGTTGATGTCTGCCGTGGTCACGTCGCGGGCGACGCGCTTGCCAAGCAGCGGAACGATATGCCGGCTGATCCGTCCCCGATCAGTATCGAGGGTCGAGGCCTTCTTGGGCCGCTTGCGCTTGCCGAGGATCAGGCCTTTCTCGGCAGCCTGTAGGTAGTCGTCACACAGCGTCTTGACCGTGATCGCGGCACGGGCCTCATCAAGCTCCTTGGCCGGGTCTCTGCCCCGCTCGACATCGGCCAGTTTTAGCCGCGCCTCGCGTCTGGCTTGATCCGGGGTCAACTTGCTGCCGAGCGTCAGGCGGCGGCTCTCGCCGCGGGCATTGCGGTATTGGATCAGGAATGACTTCGCCCCACTCGCCTTCACGCGGAGCCCGAAGCCGGAAAGCTTCTCGTCGAAATAGACCGTCTCGGCCCTGCCGGGCTTCGGAGCAGCGGAATCGACGAATCGCTTGTTGATCTTTGTCATGGCCGGGTAAGCAACGGGTAAGCAGGAGGGGTCCGGTTCGGTCAGGTGCCGTCATACACGATACGGCAGCAAATCCGGACTAATCCTACACTATCCGGCCACATCCGGCACGGTAAAAGTCTATCACCTGCCCTCCGAAGGCAGGGGTCGCACGTTCGACTCGTGTCGGGTCCGCCAAATTTTGGTTATTTAGAGCCAGTCGCCCGTGGCGAGCCCGGATGAGCGTTGATTGAAGCAATCAATACTTTGTCTGCAGGGGGATCACCGATGATACGACGATTTAGGAAACGACGGTTTGGCTTCCGCGCGCCCCTGATCGCGATGCTTCTGGCGGCGCTCGCACCGCGAATTGCGGCGGCGCAGGAAGAGATCGTTCCGCCGGCGGGAGCCGGGCGCGTTGTCGTCGTCGTCTCCGGCCAGACTGGTCCGGCGCATTACCGTGAGGTTGCGAGCAGGATCGCGGCGCTGGGCTACGACGTCGTGTTGTTCGACGGCAACCCGATGGAAGGAACCCACGGCCAAGGACTCCGCGCCGCCATCGCGCAGGCCCAGCGAATGCCGCATGCCCTACCCGGCAAGGTCGCGCTGGTCGGATTTTCGCTCGGCGGTGCCATCGTCCTGGGATTTGGCTCGGGCTGGAGCGATCAGGTTGCCGTCGTGGCCGCGTGGTATCCGGCAACCAGCCCGTTCACGAATGTGCCGGGCTGGGCTCGCCACCTCGCCGCCCCGGTCGTGATGTTCGCGGGCGAGTCAGACACCTACCTCAATTGCTGCCTGATCGGGAAGGCGCATGATCTCGCCGACGCCGCGCAGGCCGCGAATGCGTCCTTCGAGCTGACGACCTATCCGGCAACCGGCCACGATTTCGTCATTGGCGGCGCTCATTATAATCCGCAATCCTATGCCGATGCCTTTGCGCGAACCGAAGCCGCGCTGCGGCGCTATCTGAGCGCGAAGCCGGCCCCATAAGCGGCCCTCTATTGCGCCGACAGGCGGCGCGGCGTCGTTGCCGAATCCGTTGCTAGCGCGCCGAGAAGGCCAGAGCGCCGTGGCAGATCGCGTTCTGCGCGCTGACCGCGATCTTGCAAGTCGCGCCGTCGGTGCCGAGCGAATGGGCCACGCAATTGGTCACCTGATAGTGGCCGTCGGCGGCGCCCTGGGTGTTGAGGCTCATGTCGATATTGCCGTGGCATTGCGGGCCGGCGCTCTGCCCGACCGAATATTCGAAGCGCACCGGCACGCTGGCGCCGGGCGCCGTGGCCACCGGCGGCGGCGTGACGCTCATATCGAGCTGGGCTTGCTGATGCGGCATCAATTGGAACGGCACGACGCCGGTGCCGGCGATGGTCTGCGGGACCGGGCTGTCATTCTCGACCGAGACGTTCGCCCGCGCGACGAAAGACTGGGCCGGCGTCGCCAATATCTGGGTCGTGGTGGTCGTCGTGGTGGTGGATTGCGCAAAAGCCGCCAGCGATGCTTGCGTCAAGAGAATGCCGACAGCGGCCGCAACAAGGCGCGTGCGAGACATGGGTCACCTCTTCGAAAAGCGCAGGAGCTCGGCCCTATAACCCCGAGGCGCCCGGCCGGTTCCGAGGACCGATCGGTTCCGAGGCGGGGCCCGCCTAGCGCAGGCTGGGCATGATCCGCAGCGCGTTCTCGGATTCGATCGCGCGGATGTCGGCGGCGGCGAGCCCCAGCGTCGCAAGATCGGCAATCGTGGTCTCGGCACGGACATAGGGCGTATCGGTGCCGAACAGGAGCTGTGCCGAGGTGGTGAGCTTCATCAGCGCCGCCATGCCCGGCGGATTGGTCGCCGAGACGATGTCGAAATAGAGCTTCCGGAATTCGGCAATCGCGCCGTCGGGCAGCCGCTCGGCGAGGTCCTTGCGCTGACGCACGAGCTGCGCGACGCGATGCGCCAGCATCGGGATCGTGCCGCCGCCATGCGCGAAGATGAACCGGATATCCGGGCAACGCCGCACCGTGCCGCCGAAGACGAGGCTCATGATCGCGCGCGTCGTATCGAACGGATATTCGATCAGCGGCGGGTTGAGATCGGGCAACAGATTGGTGCAGCAGCCGGGGACGGTCGGGTGGAAGAAGATCGTCGCCTGGCGCCGATTGAGCTCGTCGAACACCGGCGCGAAGGCCGGATCGCCGGGCCATTGGGTCTCGTAGCTGGTCTGCAGCTTGAACCCGTCGCATTTCAGCACATCGGCCGCATAGGCGATTTCTTTCAAGCATAGATCGACATGCGGCAAGGGCAGCAGCGCGAACATGCCGAAGCGCTTGGGGTAGTCTTGCGTCAGCTTTGCCGCGAATTCGTTGCAATCGCGCGCGAGGCCGTGCGCGCGGTCAGGCTCGTTCGGGCGCACGATCACGGTCGAGATCGAAGTGACGGTGGTGGCGATGCCGTTGCGGTCCATCGCCTCCAAAGACATGCTCGGCGTCCATTGCGCGACCAGGTTGAAATCCATCGCGCGGCCGGCCATGCGCTCGGCCTCTTCATCGAGCCAGCGCCTGGGCAGGATATGATGGTGGACGTCGATGCGATGCGGCGCGGCCATGATTCCTCCCGAGGATTGACGCTTTCGCGCATCTTCGGTCGGCACGGCTTGCCCGGCAAGCGCGTTCTGGAAATCGCGCGAGTCTTGCCGTTGCCGAGCGGCGCGACTAGATTCGTGCGGTAAAGATCGCGCGGGGAAGCGTCCTATGGAATTCGGCATTTTTTCGAATGCGCGCCGGCCGAGCCGCGCCCTGAGCGATGCCTGGGACCGCGACATTTTCGAGATCGAGACCGCCGACAAGCTGGGCCTTAGCGAAGCCTGGATCAGCGAGCATCAATCGCCGGCCGAGCTCATCATCTGCAAGGCCGCGTCGGTGACCAAGCAGATCAAGCTCGGCTCGGCGGTGCGGCCGCTTGCCTACTACCACCCGCTGCAGGTCGCGATCGAGGCCAATGCCTGCGACCAGCTTACCCACGGCCGCTATCAGCTTGGCGTCGGATTCGGCTTCTATCCGACCCAGATGGAGCAGCGCGGACTCGATTTCGCCAAGACGCGCGACATGATGCACGCCTCGATCGAGCTGATCCTGAAACTCTGGGCCAGCAAAGAGCCCATCGATTACGACGGCCCGTTCTGGAGCGGCAAAGGCATGATCGCGAAGCCCGACCCGGTGCAGGCCCCACACCCCCCGGTCGCCATCGCCCTCACCAAGACCGCATCCTCGGCGGAGCTCGCGGGAAAATTCGGCCTCCTGCCGCTGACCGGCGATTTCATCCCGGTGCCGCGCCTCAAAATGTTGGGCGACACCTTGGTCGCGGCGCAGCGCGCCGCCGGCCGGCCGCAGCGCCGCGCCGATCTTCATGCGACGCGCGTGATCTACGTCGCCGAGACCGATGCCGTCGCGCGCGAAGATATGCGGCTATCCTACGAGGAGACCATTCGCTGGGAGATCGCAAACACGCCGCATCATCAGGTCGAGCGCATTCCGCAGGGCGGCACGCTCGCCGACATCACCTATGATTACCTGATCGACACCGGCAATCTTTTCATCGGCAGCCCTGAGACCGTCTATCGCCGGATCGTCGAATTCTACGAGAAGACCGGCGGCTTCGGAGTCTTGATGTTCCATGCCGGCCGCGATTACGCGACCCCCGAGAAGCTGGCGCGCAGCATGAAGCTGTTCATGGACGAGGTGGCGCCGCGGCTCCGGCATCTCGATCCCGACCGCGAGGCGCGGGCGGCATAGCGCGCGGTTCAAAATAAGACAGCCGCCTTGACTTATCCGGGCAAAGAGCGCATGGTCTCGCCCACTATCTCCACTCGCAATTGCGCGAGGCGCGTCCAAGACCAATACGAACGTGACGCGGCTGCATTTCGAGTTGATTCGCGGATAGATTCCAAGGCACTTCGCCGCGCACGAGGCAAGCCATAACGCAAACGGGGCCGAACCGGCCGCGTGCCACGGTTATTCGTTTGCCTGCTCAGAAAGCTCAATAGTGACATCTTCTTCTTTTGCCGAACTCGGTCTCGCCGAGCCGCTTTTGCGTGCCATCCAGGGCGAGAAATACGACCAGCCGACGCCGATCCAGGCGCAAGCCATTCCCTACCTGCTGACCGGCCGCGACCTCCTCGGTATCGCCCAAACCGGGACCGGCAAGACCGCCGCTTTCGCGCTGCCGATCCTGCAGCGCCTCAGCGCCGTCAGCGCGGTGCGCCGGCGCGGCTCGGTGCGGGCCCTTATCCTGACCCCGACCCGCGAGCTTGCGGTGCAGATCCAGGACAGCTTCCGCACCTATGGCCGCTATCTTGGCCTCCGCACCGCCGTGGTGTTCGGCGGCGTCGGCCAGCAACCGCAAGTCGAAGCGCTCGCGCGCGGCCTCGATGTCCTGGTCGCGACGCCGGGACGCTTGCTCGACCTTATGGAGCAGCGCCACGTCGATTTCCGCGACCTCACGGTGTTCGTGCTCGACGAAGCCGACCGCATGCTCGACATGGGCTTCATCCACGACGTGAAGCGGATCGTCGCGACCCTGCCCAAAGAGCGCCAGACGCTGTTCTTCTCGGCCACTATGCCGGGCGAGATCGAGCGGCTTGCCGGCGGCATCCTCAAAGAGCCGGTGCGCATTGCCGTGACGCCGGCGGCAACGACCGTCGAGCGCATCGACCAGCGCGTCTATTTCGTCGACGCGTCCAACAAGCATGCGCTGCTGACGGAATTGCTGAAAGACAAGGCGATCGCCCGCGCGCTCGTCTTCACCCGCACCAAGCACGGCGCCGACCGCGTCGTGAAGCAGATCGAGCGCACCGGCGTCGCGGTCCAGGCGATCCACGGCAATAAATCGCAGGCCGCGCGGCAGCGCGCGCTGCGCGATTTTCGCGACGGGCAGACGCGGGTCCTGGTGGCGACCGATATCGCCGCGCGCGGCATCGACGTCGACGGCATCACGCATGTGATCAATTACGAGATCCCGAACGTGCCCGAAACCTATGTCCACCGGATCGGCCGCACGGCCCGCGCCGGCAAGGACGGGATCGCGCTCAGTTTCTGCGATTCCTCGGAAAAGTCGCTGCTGCGCGATGTCGAAAAACTGACGCGTCAGCCGCTCGCGATCGTCGACAATCACGGCTTCCATGCGCCGGCCCGCAGCGCCGCCCAGCCGGGCATGCACAAGCCGGCGGGTCACAAGCCGCCGCCCCATGCCCCGGCCGCGCCGCATCAGGCGCGATCGAATCAGCCGCGGCGGCGGCGCGCGCGCTGATCCCCGCTACCCTCGCCGACGGCCCGATCGCGATTCAATGCGCGCTCGGGTCGCGCGCGAGCTTGGCCGGCGACGACGGCAAGAAGCGCTCGGTATAGAGCTTGCTCATATCGGGCGGCTGCGGCAGCAGCCCCATTTCGACGAAGGAGTGCCGCAGAACCGCCAAGGCTTTCGGCTGGAACTTGCCGGTGTCCGACAAGGCCGGCATTGTCACGTCGTAAGCCGTCGCAACGATGGCTTCGGGCTCGCGCATGTCCGCGGCGGCGATCTTCACCGTTCGGGCCTTGTGGCTCCGCATCCATGGCACGGTCTCGAACCATCCCGCGAGGAACCGGCGCAGATCGTCGGGACGATCGGCAATCAACGCTTTGCGGGCGTAGATCACATGGGTGATGAAATTCGGCGCAACCGGACCCAGCGGCAGCAAAATCCGCCCCACGCCCTTTTGCTGCAGGATCGTCGCCTTGACGATATCGCTCACCATGCCGTTGGTGTCGCCGGCTTGCATCGCCGAAATTTGCGCCGACGCCGCGC
>DATLTH010000059.1:0-3512 GCA_035533695.1 Allostellaceae bacterium
GGGCAGGGTGAGGGGCTGATCGCCGCAGCAATGGCCGTCGCGAATTTCGCAGCCGCAGCATGGCGGCACTCCGCATCGTTTGCGCTCGCGCCGACGGCGGCGCTGAGTTAGAGGTAGCCGGCCACCCGCAATCGTGAGCCAGGGTCATGGAGCAGCGTTGGGGTCTGCCCCTTATCGCCTGGCCGTCGCGGCTGCGCCCCAATGCCTGGGACCTGATCGCGCTGCCGCTGGTATTGGGGGCATTGGCGCTCGTCGTGTGGGGCGGCATGGCGATGGGCGCGCACTATCAGGTCGGCGAAGTCCTGCCGCTGAGCCTCAACCCCTGGCATCTGCCGGAATACGCGCTGCGCACGGTGTTGCGCATGGCCGCCGCGCTGGTCGCCTCGCTGGTCTTCAGTCTGGTCTATGCCGCAATTGCCGCGAAGAGCCGGCAGGCCGAAAAGATCATGATCCCGGTGCTCGACATCCTGCAGTCGGTGCCGATCCTCGGCTTTTTGTCGATCACCGTGACCGGCTTCATCGCGCTCTTTCCGGGGCGCCTCCTGGGCGTCGAGTGCGCCGCGATCTTCGCGATCTTTACGTCGCAAGCGTGGAACATGACGTTCAGCCTGTACCAATCGCTGCGCACCGTACCGGCCGAGCTGATCGAGGCGGCGCGGATGTACCATCTCTCGCCGTGGCGGCGCTTCTGGCAACTCGAAGTGCCGCATGCCGTGCCGGGCCTGGTGTGGAACATGATGATGTCGGTCTCGGGCGGCTGGTTCTTCGTCGTCGCGTCCGAGGCGATCACGGTATCCGGCCAGACCATCCTCTTGCCGGGCATCGGCTCCTACATCGCCACCGCGATCAACCAGCGCAATCTCGGCGCGATCGGCTGGGCCGTGTTCGTCATGCTGATCGTCATCCTCTTGTACGACCAGCTTTTGTTCCGGCCGCTGCTGGCGTGGTCGCGCAAATTCGCCGGCGACGAGCGCGCCGACGAGGACAATGTCCGCCCATGGTTTCTGATCGTGCTGCAGCGCGCGCGCCTCTTCGACCTGCTGCAATCGGGCGGCAGGGGGGTTACCCGCACCGTCGATTACGGCCTTGCTGCGCTCTCGCGCAGAGCGCCCTCGCGGCGGACGGCGGACGCGGCATCGCCGCTGCGCGACCGGCTGTTCGACGCCGCCCTCCTGCTGCTGGCCGGCATCGGAATTGTGTGGATCGCGCTGTTCATCCGGCGCAGCGTCGGCATCGGCGAGATCGGCTGGGCCTTTCTGCTCGGCCTCTTCACGGCGCTGCGGGTGCTGGTGCTGATCGCGATCGCCTCGGTGATCTGGGTCCCGATCGGGGTGTGGATCGGGCTGCGGCCACATGTCGCCGACCGGGCCCAGCCGGTCGTGCAGTTTCTCGCCGCCTTTCCGGCCAATCTGTTCTTTCCGGTCGCGGTCGTGCTGATCCTGCATTTCCGGGCCAACCCCGAAATCTGGCTGAGCCCCTTAATGATCCTCGGCACGCAATGGTACATTCTCTTCAACGTGATCGGCGGCACCACCGGCCTGTCGGCCGAATTGCAGCTCGCCGCCGGCAATCTCGGGGTGCGGCGCTGGTTGTGGTGGCGCCGCGTCGTGCTGCCGGCGATCTTCCCGGCCTACGTGACCGGGGCGGTGACCGCGTCCGGCGGCTCGTGGAACGCCAGCATCGTCTCCGAGGTCGTGCAATGGGGCGATACCACCTTGCACGCGACCGGCATCGGGGCCTACATCGCCCGCTACACGGCCGAGGGCGACCCCGCCCGGATCGCGCTCGGGATCGGGGTGTTGTGCCTTTACGTGCTGGCGTTCAACCGCCTCTTGTGGCGCCGGCTCTATAACCTTGCGGCCGAGCGGCTGCGGCTTGACTGAGGAGGGCTGACGGGTGGTCGACATCGTCGCCGAACGGACCGCGCCGGCCGGCCTCGCCGCGCCATTGCTGCGCGCCGCCGCGATCAGCAAGACCTATCGCACGCCCGACCATATCGGGCGGCTCGTCCTCGAACGCGTCGATTTCACGCTGCGCGAGGGCGAGATCGTCGCGATCCTCGGCAAATCGGGTTCCGGAAAATCGACCTTCCTGCGCATCCTCGCCGGCCTCGTCGCCCCGAGCGACGGGCGGGTCGAGTACCGCGGCACCCTGGTCGAGGGTCCGGTGCGGGGCGTCGCGATGGTATTCCAGAGCTTTGCCCTGTTTCCCTGGCTGACCGTGCTCGGCAATGTCGAATTGGGTCTCGAGGCACAGGGCGTCTCGGCCGCCGAGCGGCGCCGGCGGGCGGTCGACGCGATCGACCTGATCGGCCTCGACGGGTTCGAGAACGCCTATCCCAAAGAACTCTCCGGCGGCATGCGGCAGCGCGTCGGCTTTGCCCGCGCGCTCGTCGTCAACCCCGACATCCTGCTGCTCGACGAGCCGTTTTCGCAGCTCGACGTGCTGACCGCGGAAACCTTGCGCAACGATTTGTCGGATCTGTGGATGGAAAGCCGCATCCCGACGAAGGGCATCCTGATGGTGTCGCACAACATCGAGGAGGCGGTCGAGATGGCCGACCGCATCCTGATTTTCAGCAGCGATCCCGGACATATCAGCGCCGAGGTGCCGGTGTCGCTGCCGCGCCCGCGCGATTGGGAGAGCGCGCCGTTCCGCCAGACCGTCGACCACGTCTACACGCTCTTGACGACGATGCCCGGCCGTGACGGGCGGCGCGGCGCCAAACCCGAGCCGATCGGCCTCGGCTATCGGCTTCCCGACGCCGCCGTGCAACAGCTCTCGGGGCTGGTCGAGCGGCTGACCGAGCCGGCCTATAACGGGCGGGCCGATCTGCCGCTGCTCGCCGACGAAGAAAACCTCAACATGGACGAGCTGTTCCCCTTGATCGAGGCATTGCAGCTGCTCGGCCTCGCCCATGTCAGCCGCGGCGATATCGAGCTGACCCCGGCCGGGCGCGCCTATGCCGACGCCGACATGTTCGAGCGCAAGCAGCGGTTTGCCGATGCCCTGTTGAAACACGTGCCGCTGGTTGCCCATATCCGGCGCGTGCTCGACGAGCGGCCGGGCCACCGCGCTCCGGCGGCCCGCTTCCTGCGCGAACTCGAAGACCATTTGTCGGAGGAGGAGGCGCAGCGGGTGCTCGACACGGTGATCAACTGGGGCCGCCACGCCGAGATCTTCGCTTACGATTACGACGACGAAGTGCTCAGCCTGGAGAATTTCTGATGCCGCCGGCGGCGCGAGGGCAGTCATGCGCAGGAGTTTGGTGGCACAGCCGCGACAGCGGCTTATGATATGCCGGTGAGAGGTGAGGCGTGGCTGAAAAGTTGATCTCGTCGCTGGCCCAGGGCCTGATCCCCGGCGGACCGGCGGGACGCGTGCTGGATCGCGCGATCGTTGCATTGCGCCGCGGCGAGCCGGTGCTCCTGACTGGCCGCGGTCCGGCCCTTCTCGCGATCGCCGCCGAGTTCGTCAACGACGACAATCTGGCGCGGTTGCGCGCGGTGGCG
>DATLTH010000060.1:0-4673 GCA_035533695.1 Allostellaceae bacterium
CATGAAGCTGGCGATCTGCGCGAGCGCACCCGCACCAAAATAGTTTTCGTTGCTGTACAACGCGGCTTGCGAGGACGTCGCGGCGGGATTTGACGTACTCGCCACCGCCCCCGGCTTGGTCGGCTGGAAAGCAGCCTGGAGCTGGTTCTTGGCAATGTTGTTGAAACCGGCGCCAGCCATGGCGAGGATGAAATCGGGGCTCGGATCGTTGACGGCGCCGGTGAACACTCTGGTCTGCTTACGCCCAACTATTTTGCCAAAAAAATCCGTGATGCTATCCACGAAACCCTCGAACGGCTCGATCAACCAATCGAATGCAAAAGCGGCAAGGCCCGTCCCGACATTGGCACCGATCGTGTGATCATACGCCGCAAGGTTGACCAGCGTGATGATGAACCGCCGGTGCACCTCGTCGGGGTCGTCCTCGTCCTTGCTGACCGTAAACAGGGACCCGGTGGCAAAACTGCGGTTTTTGGTGGCCCCGGTGACAATGGTTACCCCCGCCTCCTGCGCGCTCATCACGACGTCGCTGGTCGATTTTGCATCCTTGTTGTTGCGTTCGGGAACCGGAAAGCCGGTCTGCTGGAAGCGGGTCTTGGTGCCGTCGGAATCGCTGGCGTCGAATTTGGGATTGATCAGGTCGAGATCGTTGCCGACCGGGGTCTCGCCATGCGCTGGCTGGGTCGGAGCGAGCTGATTGAAATCGCCGACCCGGAAGAACTGCGAGGCCGGCTGGCTCTGGGTGATAAAGCTGGCGATCTCGCCGACCGCGGGGTTGGGCTTGGGGATCACCGTCGGCGAGGGGAACCAGGCGCACGGCTTGAAGGCCGATTTCAGAAAGGCCTTGTCAGGGCCGCCCAGCACCATCTTCGAGCATCGCAGGGGCTTGTGCTGCTGGAGGTCCGCCTGCAGGCCCGCCGCGTCCTGCACAAGGTGATCGAAAAAATACCAGATACCGAACCGCGCCATCAGCCGCGACAGAAAGTTGAAACTATCCTCCTGGTACTGCACACAATAAGTAAGATCAGGAAACACGGTACAGCTCATGATATCGTCATTGAATTCCATATGCGGAAAGCTGGCGAGCATATCTTTAATGATTGTCGCGGGATTTTCGTTCTCGAAGATACGAAAGGCGATCTCGCGCTGCATCATCGTGAACGGCGGTACGATAACGGCGCGGTAGACCCGATAGCGCCGCACCCGCTGAAGGGTGGCGATGCCGAGGCTCTCGATCGACTGGAACACCCCGCCGCGAAGAATCCAGCGCTGTGGTGTCGCCTCGTGGATGAGGCCGGACGGCGGTTCGAGGCCGACGCCGATGCGGGCCACGGTATCGATAAGTTTGGCCGGGTCGAGCGGGATCCGCTTATCCCGTTCGAGCGGCCGCACCATCGTCACCTCGTAGAGAAACGGCGACGACATCGCCTCGCTGCCGGTCACTTTGGTAAGCAGCAGCGGGTCATCCCCGTCAGCCGCCGTCGGCGGATCAAGATCGTTGAAGATCGTGTCGATTCTGATGAGGTTGGTATTCTGGGTCTGGGCCATGCTCTTCGATGCCTCACACCTGCAAACCAGCCTTCAATTGCAGGACATTGCCGCCGACCACGCGTCGCGTGAGTGAGGATGCACCCCTTCCCCGATGCCGGCAAGGCACCCCCCAAGGTTGGCTGCGCCGACATCAAACAGCCGGCAAATCCACGGGTGGTGCAGAGCCGACAGGCGGGGATCGAGCGGACGGCGCTGCTGTTTTGACGCTTCCTCGGGCTTTTTCGATTTCGTGACTCACGGCCTGCTAACGTATCATGCTCCGGCAGAACATTTCTTCACGCTTCCGCTGCGCCAGGGACCGCGCATGACGTTGACGCTTTCGATGCTGCGCTGCCCCGATAACGTCGCGCCGGAGACCCGAACTGTCGCCGGCGGCGAGTTTTCGATCGGCCGCGGCCCTGAGAATGACTGGGTGTTGCCCGATCCCGAACGCGGCCTCTCCAAGCGCCATTGCCTCGTGGCCTTCCGCGACGGTTTCTGGCAGATCGCCGATGTTTCGACGAACGGCACGTTTGTCAACCGCGAGGGCGAGCCGATCGGCCGCGGCCGGGTGCGCGATCTGCGCAACGGCGACCGGTTGTCCTTCGGCGCCTACGAGATCGAGGTGCATCTCGACGAGGCGGCGGAACTGCCGCGCTACGCCGCAGAGCCCAGTCCCGCGGCGCGCCGGCCTGCGGGGGCGCCATCGGGCGCGCCATCGGAGATGTTTGCCCTCGATCCGTTCGCCCGCCCGTCGGGGCGGGATGAGGGGCAGCCGCGCGGCGCCGACCCGCTGCTCGGTCGCACCCCGGCCGACGACCCGTTCGCTTCCGGTCTCGACTCCGGCGCGGTGAGCCTGCCGGCGGACTACGATCCGCTCGCGCCGGATCCCGCCGAGCGGGAGTTCCGCGGGCCGACCCAGCCCGACCATACGCCGCATATCGAGGACGCTTTCGCCCCCCCGCCGGCCCGTTCGGTCCTGCCCGACGACTGGGACCGCGAAATCAATCAGGCGACCGCTCCGGTTGCCGTGCCGGCCCCACCGGCGACGCCAACGCGAGCGCCGACGGCGGCAGCACCAGCCGTCGGCATCACCGAGCCACCCGCCCCGACACGGTCGGCGGCCGCACCGCCGGCCCCACCTGCCTCGCCGACCGCGGCAGACGGGCTGCTCGCCGCCTTCCTGCGCGGCGCCGGTCTCCCCGATCTGCACCCGAGCGACCCCGCTGCCGCGATGGAGGCGCTCGGCGCGGCATTCCGCGCGGCGGTCTCCGGCCTGCGCCAGGCGATGATCGCCCGCGCCGCGATCAAGGGCGAGTTCCGCATCGAGCAGACCATCATCCGCGCCCGCGGCAACAACCCGCTCAAATTCTCCGCCGACGACGACGATGCCCTGGTGGCGCTGATCGGCGTCGGCCGGCATTCCGATATGGACGCGGTGGCGGCGATATCGGATGCGCTGCGCGACATGCGCCTGCACGAGCTGGCGACCGTCGCCGCGATGCAGGCCGCGGTGCGCGCGCTGCTCGCGGAATTCGAGCCGGCCAAATTGCGCCAGGCCGCCGAGCACGGCGGGTTGAGCCTGATCCCGCGGCAGCGCAAGGCCGATGCCTGGGACGCCTTCGAGGCGCTCCATGCCCGCACCACGCAGGCGTTGACCGACGATTTCGACAGCGTCTTCGGCAAGGCGTTCGCGCGCGCCTACGAGCGCGCCCTGGGCGACATCTCGGCGCGGGAGCCGGCGGCATGATCCTTCGCGGCCATCGGCCATGACCTGGACCAACCGGGTCGTCTGGCAGGAGGGCATGTTCCTGCGCGCCCAACATTTCCAGCAGCAGGATCGCTGGCTTGAAATGTTGGTGCGGGCGCGGGTCGCAGAATTGCGCCCGCATCCCTGGGGGATCACCCAGATGGCGATCGATCGCGACCTGTTGTCGACCGGCCGGTTCGCATTGACGTCGGCGGCCGGCGTGTTCGAGGACGGCACGCCCTTTGCCATCCCCGGCGAGACCGACCACCCGCCGCCGCTCGACCTGCAGGAGAGCACCCGCAACGCCGTCGTTTATCTCGCCGCGCCGGTGCGACAGGCGGGCGCCATCGAGATCGGCACCGGCGCCGACATGGACGGCCGCTACGTGCTGCGCGAATTCGAGGCCTACGACACCCACTCCGCGTCGTCGCAGCCGGCTCCGCTCCAGGTCGGGCGGCTGCGCCTGCGCTATCTGCTCGAAACCGACGAGCGCGCGGGCTACCACTGCATCGGGCTCGGCCGCATCGTCGAAGTTGCCGCCGACCGGCGCGCCCGGCTCGACGACCAGTGGATCCCGCCGGCGCTGATCTGCACCGCCGCGCTGCCCTTGGCTGGCCTCGTCACCGAATTCGCCGGCATGCTGAACCAGCGCGGCGAGGCCTTGGCGGCGCGTCTCACCCAGCCCGGCGCGCGCGGCGTCGCCGAGGTCGCCGACTTTCTGCTGCTGCAATCGATCAACCGCTGGCAGAAACTGCTGGCGCATTGGGCCGATGCCGCCAACGTGCACCCCGCAGACCTCTACGCGGTGTTCGTCCAGATGGCCGGCGAGTTCGCCACCTTTACCGAAGCGACCCGGCGCCCCAACGCCTATCCGGCCTATCGCCACGAGGATCTGCAGCGCAGCTTTGCGCCGGTCGTCGCCGATCTGCGGCGCTCGCTGTCGGCGGTGCTGGAGCAGACCGCGATCGCCATTCCATTGCAGGAGCGGCGCTACGGCGTTCGGGTCGGGCCGATCACCGACCGCTCGATCCTGCGGGCGGCGAGCTTTGTGCTGATCGTCCAGGCCGATATGCCGACCGAGACCTTGCGGCGCATCTTCCCGGCCCAGGTCAAGATCGGCGCGGTCGAGCAGATCCGCGATCTGGTCAACGTCGCGATCCCGGGCATCGCCGTGCGCCCGCTGCCGGTGGCGCCGCGGCAGATCCCGTTCTATGCCGGCGCCTCCTATTTCGAGCTCGACCGCAACAGCCCGCATTGGCAGCAGATGCAATCCTCGGGCGGCTTTGCGATCCACGTCTCCGGAGATTTTCCGAACCTGAACCTCGAATTGTGGGCAATCCGCGGCTAAGCCAGATCGCGCATGAGCGATAATCCTTTTCTCGAACCGGACGAC
>DATLTH010000061.1:0-5174 GCA_035533695.1 Allostellaceae bacterium
CCATAACAACCGGGGGGTGGACGATGCGGAGGATCGGCGACCAGGCGACCCGCTATCGCGACGGACCCGGCCGCGATCGCCAGCCGGCGGCGATCATGCTGGCCCTTCTGTGCGGGCTGGCCGCCTGCGCCCCGATCAAGCCGGGCGAGCCGGCCAAGACAACCGCCAGCCCCAATCCGCCGGTCACCGCCGAAAAGCTGGCGCCGGTCGCTCTGGCGCCGGGGATGACCGGCGGTCCGGCCGGGTCGCCTTCCGCCACGCGAAGCGCATCTCCCGTCGCGGCGGCGGCCCCTGCGTCGCCGCCCGCCGCCACTCCGGGCGCGGTCACTCCGGCCGCGGCCACTCCGGCCGTTGCCGCGGCACCGCCTGCTCCGCCCCCGCCGCCCGGCGTCTCCTGCCCGCTTGGCACGATCGGCATGTGGAGCCAGCCCGATATCATCGGCCAACCGGTATACATCTGCCGCCAGCTCAATGCGCTGCAATGAGCGGAGTGCCGCCCCGGTCAGTCGCCCCGGTCAGTCGCTGCGCTTGCGCAGTCTGACGCCTCTGCCGCCGTCGGCACTTGTGGCGCCCTCGTTGATGAACTCGACGCCGGCCGCTTCAAGGGCGCCCATGACCTTCATCAGGCTTTCGATGACGCCGCGCACCACACCCTGGCTCGCCTCCATGCGCTGGATGGTCGGCAGCGAGACCCCGGAGGCTTCCGCCAAAGCCCGTTGCTCCATCCCGACGAGCGCGCGCGCCGCCCTCATCTGTGCCGCGGTCAGCAATGCCGTCCTCCAAAAATCATGCCGTGACGGCGCAAGGCGGAAACCGCCTTGTCAGGCTGGGTCATGGCTGGGTCATGGCTGAGCCATCATACGTGAGTTCCGCATCGATGTGCGTCGCCGATCTCACAGCCTGCCCAGCAGGCGGAGCAGCCCGTCGAGCATCGTAAAGGGGTGCGGCGGGCAGCCGGGAATGTAGAGATCGACCGGGAGCAGGTCCGCGATCCCGTCGCACGCTTCGGGATGGGTCCGGAAAATGCCGCCGGAGATCGCGCAGGCGCCTGCGGCGATGACCAGTTTCGGCTCGGCGACGGCCTCGTATGTCCGCAGCGCCGCCTCCTTCATGTTCGCGGTGAGCGGGCCGGTAACCAGGACGCCGTCGGCATGGCGCGGCGAGGCGACAAAGTCGATCCCGAAGCGGCTCGCGTCGAACACCACGTTGCCGAGCGCGTTGACTTCGGCTTCGCAGCCGTTGCAGCCGCCGGCGCTGATCTGACGCAGCCGCAGCGAGCGTCCGAGCAGGCGGCGCAATTCGTGGCGCAGCGCCGCGACGCGCGGTTCGCCATCGCCGGTCAACACGAGATCGGCACGCTCGGAAGCGGCGAGGCGCCAGTCCTGGGTAAAATCGATCGCATCCGCCGGGCAAACATCGGCGCATTCGCCGCAAAAAATGCAGCGCCCGAGATCGAGCTCGGGTCCGGCCTCCGACACCTGAAGTGCGCCGGTCGGGCAACTCTCGACGCACCGGGCGCAGCCGGCCACGCATTTCGCCGGGTCGAGCACCGGCCGCCCGCGAAACAAGGGCGGCAGCGAGGGAGGCTGCGCCGGATACCGCGCCGTGCGATGGCCCTGCCGGGCGCGCGCTAGCAACGCCTTGAACATGACGGGTCGCCGCTCCTACAGGTCATGGCCGCAGTAGGACAGGTTGAAGCTCTTGTTGCACAACGGAAAATCGGAGATCGCCTGGCCGCGCATCGCGATCGCCAGCGCGAACCAGTTGCGGAACGAGGGATCGATGATTTTGTAATATGCCAGATGCCCGGCGGCGTCGGTTGTCGCGAGATGGAGGATCTCGCCGCGCCAGCCCTCGACCAGGGATAGCGCGATGCTGTCCGGCATCAGCGTCTCGACCGGCGCGAGCGGGTCGCCTTCGCCCGGTTCGCCGAGCAACCGATCGAGGAGGCCGATCGCGTTCTCGATTTCCCGCCAGCGCTGCATCGCGCGGGCAAAGACGTCGCCGCCGTCGCCGACCGCGACGGCAGGCGCGCGACCCTGATAGAGCGCGGCGGCAAAGTCGCGGCGGCAATCGCGATCGATGCCGCTGGCGCGTGCCGGCGGACCGACGATGCCGAGATCGAGCGCGGCGCGCCCTGTCAGCGTGCCGGTATTCTCGCACCGCGCCCGCAGCGACGACGATTTCCACAACAAGTCGACCGCGTTGCGCATGTCGCGCTCGGCTTCGGCAAGGCCGCGTCTCAGCTCGTGCAGGATTTCGGCGCCCGGCTCATGGGCGACGCCGCCGGGCCGGATCCAGCCGCGGCCGAGGCGGCTGCCGCACAACATCGCGGTCAGGTTCAGGATGTCGCCGCGCAGCCGGCCGCAGTAGGAGGCCGCCGGCAGAAAGCCGACGTCGCCGGCGAGCGCGCCGAGATCGCCGATATGGTTGGCGATGCGCTCCAACTCCAGCGCGACGACCCGCAGCGAATAGGCTCGCGGCGAGCAGAGGGTTCCGGACAGCGCCTCGATCAGTTGGCAGTACGCCGTCGCGTGACCCGCGCTGGTGTCGCCGGCGACCGTCTCGGCGAGATGGATGCTCCGCTTGTCGGGGCCGCCGCGCAATGCCGCCTCAACGCCCCGGTGCTGATAGCCGAGCGAGATTTCGAGGTGGAGAACGCGCTCGCCGTGGCAGTTGAAGCGGAAATGTCCCGGCTCGATGACCCCGGCATGCACCGGCCCGACCGCGACTTCGTGAACCTCCGCCCCCGAGACCCGGAAGAATTCGACCTCCCCGATGGCCGGGCCGCCGCGCGGAAAGCGGACCGGCTTGAGCCAGGGATGGCCCTCCGGGCGAACGCCCCATTGCTCGTAAAGCTCGCGCTCGAAGTAATGCGCGGCCGGCCAATCGGGCGTCAGCGCGGGGTAGCTGTCGGCGACGATCGTCGAAACGAGGCCGATCTCGCCCCGCGTATCATCGGCCAGCGCGGCAAGCAATTGCGTGCCGACCGTCGTTTGCGCAAGTCCGCTCAGCAGCAGCAACCGCCGTCCGTCGCCGAGGGCGGACAGAACCTCGCCGCGGAACGCGTCCAGCGGCCGCACCGGCAATGCCGACAGCGCCACCGGCATCGCGTTGCCGGTCGACAAGAAGCCGCTCACGGCCGGGGCCCCAGCACAGCGGCCGCGTCGGCGAGGGCGTTGGAGAACCATTGCGGCATCCACACCCCAAAGAACAGCAACAGGCCGAGCGCGGCGCCAACGACCATCACCGCCGCGGTGCCGTCGCGCGGCGCGGATATCGGCAGGCTCGGCTCGCCGTACGCCATGTCGATCAGGTGGCGCAAGGCCGATACGAAAACGACGCTGCTGGCGGCGAGAAACAGCACCAGCGCCAGCCATGCGCCGGCCCCCACGGCGGCGCGCAGCAGCTGATACTCGCTCATGAAGACCGAGAACGGCGCCACCCCGATCAGCGCCAAAACGCTGCCGAGCAATGCCATCCCCCACAGCCGGTCAACGCGCAGGGCGCCCGAGAGGATGTGCATGTCGTGGCTGCCGAAGCGCTGCCCCAGCCGGCCGACGGCAAAAAACGCCAGCGACTTGCACACCGAGTGATTGAGCGTGTGAAACAGCGCGGCGAAGGTGCCGAGCGGCCCCAGACCGAAGCCGAGCGTGATGATGCCGAGGTGCTCGACGCTGTGATAGGCCAAGAGGCGCTTCGCATCGCGCTGGAAGACGATGAACCCCGCCGCCACCAGGATCGACAAGGTCCCGAAAAAGATCAGCAGCCCGTCGGCGAACTCGGCGCCCAGCGCATGCCGCGCCGGCGGCACAAAGCGCATGATGCAATAAAGCGCGGTGTTCAGCAGAAAGCCGGAAAACATCGCCGATACCGGGGTCGGCGCCTGGCTGTGCGCGTCGGGCAGCCAGGAGTGGATCGGCGCCAGCCCGGTCTTGGTGCCGTAACCGACCAGAATGAAAATAAAGGCGAATTTCATCAGGGTCGGATCGAGATGCGCGTCGGGCGAGGCCAGCCTGGTCCAGAACAGGGCGTCCGCCTCGACGCCGCTGCCGCTCTGCAACGATGCGGCGGCGAAGATCGTCCCGATGAAGGCAAAGGCGATCCCGACCGAGCAGATCAGCAGGTATTTCCACATCGCCTCCAGCGAGAGGCGGCTGGGATGCAGCGAAATCAGGAAGGCGCTCATCAGCGTCGTCGCTTCCATGCCGACCCACATGATGCCGATGTTGTTCGACACCAGGACCAGAATCATCGCCGTCAGCGAGCCGAGCCACAGCGCCCCGAACCGCCGCGCGACCGGCAGCGAGAACGCGGGCTCTTCGGTTTCGCCGGCGAAATAGACGCCGGCAAATACCGAACTCAGCAGAAAGACCAGGGCGAGGACGATCAGGTGAAAGGCCGAGAAGGCGTCGACATGGAACCAGCCCTCGGCCGCCGTCACGACGCCGTTTCGCAGCACGCCGGCCCAGATATTGGCGGCGAGCACCAGTTCGGCGGCTGAAACCGCGACGATCATCGCGAGGATTTGGCGCGCCCGGGACAGTGCGAGGCAGATCAATGCCCCGGAAGCCGCCACCGCGAGCATCGCCGGGATCGAGTCGTCGGCGAGCACGCGCTCAGCCCTTCAGCGCGGTCAGCTGATCGAGGTCGATCGATCCGAATTCGCGGTTGATGTGGAATATCGCGATCCCCATCACAAAGATCGCGACAAAGGCATCGAGCAGAACCCCCAGTTCGACCAGCAGCGGGGTCTCGACAACCGTAATCACGGCGAAGACGAAGATGCCGTTTTCGAGAACCAGATAGCCGATCACCTGCATCAACGCCTTGCGCCGGCTGATGATGATGAACAGCCCGATCGAAATGAGGAAGATCGCGGCTTCGAGCATCAGAAACGGCGCGTGGCGCAATGACGGCTGCAACGCCAGGGCCAGCCACACCGACACGGCCAGCGCCACGATCCCGAACAGGATCGAGGCAACAAAGCCGATGAACGGCTCGACCTCGCGGTGATAGTCGGTGCGGGCGCGCAGCCGCAGCAGCACCAACGGGAAGATCACCCCTTTGAGCGCGATATTGCCGCCGGCCAGCAGGATCACCCGCAGGCCGAGCCCGTGGTCGTTGGCGATGACCGGCACCAGGCCGAACACGATTCCCTGCAGCGAAAGCCA
>DATLTH010000062.1:0-3785 GCA_035533695.1 Allostellaceae bacterium
ATCCTGGCGAAAATCCGTCAGATCCAGGGCGATGCGCGATCACACGGCGAGACCGGAGGCGCCGAGCGGCCGCGCTGGCCGATGATCGTTTTTCGCACGCCCAAGGGCTGGACCGGACCGAAATTCGTCGACGGCAAGCCGGTCGAGGGCACCTGGCGCGCGCACCAGGTGCCGATCGCCGATTTCAAGAACCCCGAACACCTGAAGCAACTCGAAGAATGGATGAAGAGCTACCGCGCGCACGAGTTGTTCGACGCTGACGGCAAGTTCCGTGAGGAGTTCGCCACGCTGGCGCCGACCGGCCACCGCCGGATGGGCTCCAACCCGCACGCCAATGGCGGCGAATTGCTGGTGCCGCTATCGATGCCGCATTTCCGGGACCACGCGATCGCGGTCCCCGCCCCCGGCGCCGTCAAAGCCGAAGCGACGCGCAACCTTGGGAAGTTTCTGCGCGACGTGATGAAACTGAACCTCGCCACGCAGAATTTCCGCCTCCTCGGCCCGGACGAGACCGCGTCGAACCGGCTGGATGCCGTTTACGAAGTCTCCGGCAAGGAATGGATGGCGGATGTTGAGGCGGTCGACATAAATCTCAGCGTCGATGGCCGGGTCATGGAGGTGTTGAGCGAGCATCTGTGCGAGGGCTGGCTCGAAGGGTATCTGCTGACCGGGCGCCACGGCTTCTTCTCGTGCTACGAGGCGTTCATCCACATCATCGACTCAATGTTCAACCAGCACGCGAAGTGGCTCAAGGTCACCCGGAACATCCCGTGGCGCAAGCCGATCGCATCGCTGAACTACCTCTTGACCTCGCATGTCTGGCGCCAGGATCACAACGGTTTCTCCCACCAGGACCCCGGTTTTATCGATCACGTCGCGAGCAAGAAGGCCGATGTGGTGCGGATCTATCTGCCGCCCGACGCGAACTGCCTGCTGTCGGTCGCGGATCACTGCCTGCGCAGCCGCAACTACGTCAACCTGATCATCGCCGGCAAACAGATGGAGTGGCAGTGGCTCGACATCGAAGCGGCGGTGCGTCACTGCACCGCCGGGGCGGGCATCTGGCATTGGGCCAGCAACGACGGCGGTGACCCCGACGTGGTGATGGCGTGCGCCGGCGATGTGCCGACCCTCGAGACGCTCGCTGCCGTCACCCTGTTGCGCGGCGATCTTCCCGACATCCGTATCCGCGTCGTCAACGTCGTGGATCTGATGGCGTTGCAGCCGCAGTCCGAGCATCCTCATGGTCTGGAAGATCAGGATTTCGACGAATTGTTCACCACCGACAAGCCGGTGGTTTTTGCTTTCCACGGCTATCCCGCGATCATTCACCAGCTGACCTACCGGCGGCACAATCACGACAATATTCACGTACGCGGCTACAAGGAGGAGGGCACCACCACAACCCCCTTCGACATGGTCGTATTGAACAATCTCGACCGCTACCAGCTCGCGCTGGACGCCATCCGGCGAATTCCCCGGTTCAAGGACCGGGTGGAAGAGGCGACCGCGCGTTACTGGACGGCGATGGAGCGTCACAAGCTCTATATCTGCGAACATGGCGAAGACATGCCGGAGGTCCGCGGCTGGCGCTGGAACTTGTGAGCATGACCGACGCCGAACCGGGATCGACGATCCTCGCGTTGAACGGCGGCTCTTCTTCGCTCAAATTCGGGTTGTACCGCGTCGGCGCATCACGGACCGAAACGCTGCTCTCGGGCGAAGCGGAGTCGATCGGCGGCAGGGACGGCAAATTCCATGCCCGGGATTCCGGCGGCAACGTGTTGCTCTCCGAGACCGGAGCCATTCCCGGCCAGCGCGAAGCAATCACCCGCGTCGGGCGGCTGCTTGCCGATGCCAAAGCGCCCGTACCTTCCGCCATCGGGCATCGCATCGTTCATGGCGGACCAAAGCTGCGGGTGCACTGCCTGATCGATGATCTGGTCCTGCAACAACTCGATGCGGCGACCGCCTTCGCGCCGCTGCATGTGCCATCTGAGCTGGCGGGCATCCGCTTCTCGCAGGAGCATTTCCCCGGGCTGCCGCAGGTGGCGTGTTTCGACACGACCTTTCACGCCGGGCTCCCCGAGGTCGCGCGGGTCCTGCCGCTCCCCAGGGAACTGTTGTCGGAAGGCATCCAGCGCTACGGATTTCACGGGCTTTCATGCGAGTCGATCGTGCACCAGCTTGGCGAGGCTCTGCCGGACCGCACGATCATCGCTCATCTCGGCAACGGCGCCAGCGTCACCGCGGTCAAGGGCGGCAAATCGATCGACACCAGCATGGGGTTAACCCCGACCGGCGGGGTTATCATGGGCACGCGCTGCGGCGATCTCGATCCGGGCGTTCTGGTCTATCTGATGCGCGAGAAGAAGTTCGACGCGGCCCGGCTCGAAGAGCTGGTCGATCACCGTTCGGGCCTGCTCGGAATTTCGGGCGTCGGCAGCGACATGCGGCAGCTGCGCGATGCCGCCGCGGCAAACGCCGATGCGCGACTCGCCATCCAAATGTTCAGCTATTCGGTGCGCAAAGAGGTCGCCGCGATGATCGCCGCCCTCGATGGCGTGGATCTGATCGTCTTTACCGGCGGGATCGGCGAAAATGATGTCGAAGCGCGAGCCGCGATCTGCGCCGGTTTGTCGTGGATCGGCGTCAGCCTCGACGACGCTCGCAACCGGGCCGCGAACAATCCGATCAGCGATCCCGCATCGCGCTGCACGGTGCGCGTTCTCGCATCGCAGGAAGACGAGCAGATCGCCCGTCATACGTGGCGATTGACCAAAACCGTGGCATTGCAGTGAGAACGGGTCAGCCCGGCAGCGGGGCCGCCTGATCGCTTTCCAGCGTCCCCTGCGCCGCGATCGTCCCGGCGACGGTGGGTGGACCCTTCAGAATGGTCTCGAACCCGACGGCGATCAGTGCTCCCACAAACGGGCCGACCAGATAGATCCACGTCGTGGCGAAGTTCCAGCGAACCAGATCCGGAGCGAGGGAGCGCACCGGATTCATCGAAGCGCCGCTGATCGGCGCGGCCCAGAGCCCGGCGAGCGCGATGTAACCGCCAACCGCAAGGGCGCCATTGGTGCCGATGTTGCGCGCGCCCGATGCGGTGCCCAAGATCGCATTAACCAAGCCCGCGGTGAGCAGCACTTCCATGAGCAGCGCCTGCAGGGCATTGACGCCGGCGCCCGGCTCGCTGGCGCCGAGGTCACCGATGGTCCCAAACATGGCGCGCAGGAAGATTGCCGCCAGAATGCCGCCTGCAATCTGCCCGAGGATGTAGCCGGGCACACGATGCCAGGGAAAATTCCGTCGCATGGCGAAGGCGACCGTGACGGCAGGATTGAGATGCGCTCCGCTTACCGTGCCCATGAAGTAGATGATGACCATGACCATCAGGCCGGGCGCCACGACCGCCATGCCCAACGTGACAGCGCCGCCGCTCTTCGCTGCTACCACGCCGGCGCCGGCCGCCACCACGACCAGCAGAAATGTCCCCCAGATTTCGGAAAAAATTCGCCGCCATTCGAGGGAGGGTTCCAGGAAATCGGGGGGTGTCGTTCCACGCAGCATGCGGTGCTCTTGCTCCCTGTCCTGCGGCCCTTTGCGTACACTCATGTCGGCCACCCTTCGGCGATGCATCGCCCACTCCTTGGGCGGCGCGCTCTCACTTCGCCAACCTCTCGCGGATCGTCAGCAGTTCGGCGTGGCGCTTTGCGCTCGTTTTGGGGTAAGTCATGTTGAGGCCTTCGAATGTATCGACGACGATTTGCGATACAATCAGC
>DATLTH010000063.1:0-5756 GCA_035533695.1 Allostellaceae bacterium
TGCGTCATGGCACAATTAGCACCTCGGCGCCGGCCGCACTAAACAGAGCGCCGACCCGACAAGGACAATCGCGAGCGAAAAAAAGATCGGCCCGGTAACGAAAAATCCAAACAGCCCGCAAAGGTTGCCGGACTCCGGGCAGGCCACGGCAATCCCAAAAAACACGCCGCCATAACCTGCTATGCCACCGCAAACAATCAAAGCCAAAATATACGCGATGATCGGCACCCGCCGCCGTGGCTCGATACGATCGGAGTGGCGAGCATAAAAAACGACCGCGGCTATAATTGCGATCAGTGGAGATAGAAAGCCGAGAATCATTCCGAGAGGAGAGAGCGCGTCTATTCTCATGTGCTGCCCTGGTCGGAATCCGCGGCGACAGCGGCGCAAGCAGCTTTGGGGTGAAGGTTCAACCGGCGCGGTAGCGCTCGACGGCGGCGCGGTCGAGTTCGATGCCGAGCCCCGGCCGTTCCGGCAATTTAACCGTGCCGTCGCTTTCGAGCTTGAGCGGCTCCTGCAACAGTTCGTCGCGGATCGCGTTGGGGTTCTGGTCCCATTCGAGCATCAGGGCGTTGGGGATCGCCGCGGCGAAATGCAGGGAAGCGACCAGCAGCACCGCGCCGGCAAAGGCGTGCGGCGCGACCATGCGGTGGTGCGCCTGGGCGTAAGCGGCGATGCGGCGGCCTTCGGAAAACCCGCCCGACCAGGCGATGTCGCATTGCACGATGTCGACCGCGCCGCGGCTGATCAGCTCGCGAAACCCGTAGAGGCCGATTTCGGTTTCGTAGCCGGCGATCGGTGTAGCGAGCGCGCGGGCGACTTCGGCGCTGCCCTCGATGTCGTCGGTCGCGACCGGCTCCTCGATCCAATAGAGGTTGTAGGGCTCCATCGCCCGTCCCATCGCGATAGCGACGGAGGGGCTCCACGCGCAGTTGACATCGACCATCAGCTTGGCGTGCGGGCCCAGAGCCTCGCGCACCGCGGCGACGCGCGCCAGATCCTCGCCCGGATCGACCTCGCAGAAAGCCTTGTTGCCGATCAGCTCGCGCAAATGGGTCTGGGTCGACGGATTGCGCCCCACCTTCATCTTCATCCCCCGGAAGCCGCGGGCGCGGTAGCCCTCGGCCTCGCCGGCGACGCCGTCGACGCCCTTCCCTTCCTGGTAGAAGCCGCCCGAAGCATAGGCCTCGACCCGGTCGCGGCAGGCGCCGAGCAATTTGTAGACCGGCAATTTCGCGATTTTGCCGGCAATGTCCCACAGCGCGATGTCGATGCCGCTGATTGCCTGCATGACGACGCCGCGCCGCCCGTATTGCCGGGTGCGCGCGAACATCTTCTGCCACAGCCCCTCGATCATCAGCGGGTCCTCGCCGACCAGCATCGGCGCCAGGTCTTTGTCGATGACGGTCGCGGTGGCGCCGCCGCCGAGCCCGGCTTCGCCGATGCCGACAATGCCGCTATCGGTCTCGATTTCAACGAGGAGCCCGCCGCGCCGCGCCTGCACCCCGGCGGCGCTGGCATAAGGTGGATCGACCTTGCACGACAGAGCGATGGTGCGGATGGCGGCGATTTTCATCGGCGTTGCTCCTCAGCCCTCGCCGATCACGGCGAGCAGGTCGCACTGGATCTGCATCGGCGGCACGAGATCGCTGCTGGCGACCGTATGCCGCGCCGGGCGCGAATGCGGGTCCGGAAACATCGCGACCCAGTGCTTGTTGAGGGTCGGGCGCAAGGCGCGGTCGGCGATCCACACGGTCATCTTGATGATGTCGTCGGGGGTGCCGCCGGCCGCCTCGATCAGCCGGCGCACATTGGCGAACATCGCGGCGCACTGCGCGTCGAGATCCTCGGGCACCTTGCCGGTCGCTATATCGGCCGGGGAGATCGCGCCCGAGGTCACGAAAGGCCCCTTGCGGCTGGCGGCCGGGATCGGGTTCTGGTGCTTGACGCCGGCCACCTCGATGCTGCGCCGTTTTTCCATCGCTCGCCTCCTTGACGTGCCCTCGATCGGGCAGCGGGGCGATGATAGCAGCCGGCGCGGGCCGGGCAAACGCGGCCGCTATCGGACGGTAATTTCGCCGACCATCCCGGCCCAATCATGGTCCGCGCAGCGCAGCCCGAAATGCCCGGCGCGCAACGGCACGAAATAAAAATCCTTTGCCGTGCCCGGCGGGATCTCGATCTCGGTTTTGCCGGCATTCAGAACGGCTGTGCTGCGCGCCTCGACCGACTTGAAAAACGCCGGGGCGGTAAACTCGTGCAATTCCCTGCCGCGGTTTTCGATATGCAGGCGATACGGGACGCCACGCCTGAAACTGAGCTTGTTCGGCGAGAATTGATATTCCGAGGCGATCACGCTGACCGGCTGTGCTTTGGTCCAATTCTCCGCCGCGCCGGCATTTGCCGCAGACAAGGCCGCCAGCGCGAGGCCGACCGGCAACCCGACCGGCAACCCGATCTGCAACCCGATCGCCAAGGCGATGCCGCCCACCCTCATTCGTCCTCCGCCCACCCGGTTGATCTATCTCAAGGCTTGCCGGTGCGCCGCATGCTAGCGAAGCGCGATGATATCGAGTGCTCAAATCAGCGTGTATCCGCTCGGACAGGACCGCCTCGGCCCGGCGATCGAGCTCGTGCGCACGGCCCTTGTCGCGCATGGCCTCGCGCCGCAGGTCGGGCCGATGAGCACGGTCGTCGTCGGCGAAGATGCCGTGATCTTTGCCGCGTTGGGCGAGGCGTTCGCCAAGGCGGCGGAATTGGGCCAGGTCGTGATGACGGTGACGGTGTCGAATGCCTGCCCGATTCCCGACTGAGCGTGCCGACGATGCCGGCCGGTTCGGGCCGCAGGCTTATGTCGACTGGCGCGCGACCTCGCTCGGGGCCATCACCGAAGCGCTCGAGCGGCGGCTGATCCTGCGGCTGGCGGATGACGTGAGGGGCGACAGCGTCCTCGATGTCGGCTGCGGCGACGGCGCGCTCGCGATCGCGTTGTCGCGAGCCGGCGCGGCGCAAATCGTCGGCTGCGACGTCGATCCGCGGATGGTCGCCCGCGCCGTGGAGTCGGCGCACGATCAGGCGGCGATCGGCTGCGCCGTCGCGCGGGCCGAACACCTGCCGTTTGCCGATGCGAGCTTCGATCTGGTGACGATCATCACCGTTCTGGCCTTCGTCGCGGAACCCGAATTCGCCGTCCGGGAAATCGCGCGGGTGCTGCGGCCCGGCGGCAGATTGGTCCTTGGCGATCTCGGCAAATGGAGCCTGTGGGCCGCCTCCCGGCGCGTGCGCGGCTGGTTCGGCGCGCCGATGTGGAACGCTGCGCGGTTCCGCTCGGCGGGCGAATTGCGCGCCTTGGTCGAGGCGGCGGGATTGCACGTCGAGCAAATCTCCGGCGCGGTTTACTATCCGCGCTGCCGGACCATCGCCAGGTTGATCGCCCCGGTCGACCCTCGGCTCGGCGAATTGACCACCGCCGGGGCCGCCTTTGTGGCGTTGCGCGCCGGCAAGGCGTAAACTCGCGAGGCCTGCGGAGGGCGCGCAATTCAGCGAGGAGGAGCATCGATGGGGTACAATCTCGAACAGTTTTCGGCGGAATGTCATCGCATCCTCAAGGCGGACCCGGGTCCCGAGGGGCGCAAGCAAATCTGTGCCCTGGTCCAAGAGATGTGCAAGGACCAGGCGTTCGTCGCCGCCAACCTCGGCGACAAGGTGCCCGAGCGCAAGGTGCTGTACGAGGATCCCGAACTCGGCTTCTGCATCCTCGGCCATGTCCACCTCGACGCCCCCGGCCGGGTCAGCCAGCCGCACGACCATGGGCCCTCCTGGGCGATCTACGGCCAGGCGAAGGGCGAAACAATCATGACCGATTATTTTCCGGTCGCCCGTCCCGGCGAAGGCACGCCCGGCAAGGCGCGACCGGTGCGCGACTACAAACTCGCCCCGGGCGATGCCTATCTTTACAACGAGGGTGACCTCCATTCGCCGCGGCGCGAAGGGCCGACCCGTCTCATCCGCATCGAAGGCCGCAACATGGAAAAGGTGAAGCGCTTCCCCTACGAGCGCGTTTCGTAATCCGCGCGGCAATTTCTGTCGACCCGTAAAGCGGCCGGCCATTCCGAGTGGGCCGGCCGCTTTTGTCATGCCGGTGATCGAGGGGGGCACACGATGAATGGCCGCGCCTATCGCGTCCGCGTCGAAGGGGTGAAATACGGCGCCAGCTTTGGCTCGGCGCTGGCGATCGCGATTTCCTACACCGCCAACCACTCGATCCTGTGGGCGATCATCGACGGCTTCTTCAGCTGGCTCTACGTCATCTTTTTTGCGCTGTTCCGCGCCTAGAAAGCAGCGGCCGCTGCCCGCAGAAACCCGATCAGCAGGCGGCTGACCGCCTCGGGCTGTTCCTGCTGCACCCAATGTCCGGCGCCGTCGAGCAGATGCACGCCGACCATATGGGTGCAGGCCGCCGCCTGCATGCGCTCGACGGCGCCGGGCCGCTGGTAGACGCCCCAGTCGCTCTTGCCCGAGATGAAGATCGACGGCACGTCGATCGTGCGGCCGGAAAACAGCTGCAATTCGCTCTCGAACGCGCCGCCGGACCGCGAGCGATACCAGTTGAGCCCGCCCTGGAAGCCGTTGCGCTGGTATTCGCCGGCGTAAACGGCAAGCTCGGCGTCGGGCAGCCACCGGCAGGCGGCGATCTCGGCGGCGGACGGCATTTCCCTGGCCACCGAAGCGGGCATGTCGTCGGCCAGGTCCATGATGTAGTAGGTCGGCATCCGGGCCAGCTCTTCGGCATTCCACCCCGCCAGCCGCTGCGGCCGGTTTCCCTTCCAGTCGGCGCTCTTGTGGTGGAAATAGGCGCGCAGAAAGGCGTGGACGCCCGCTTTGCAATGCCACATCTGGGCATTGGCCGGACGGGTCGAATAGTACCACTGGTAATGCTTGCGCGGCCGCGGCAATGCCGCCAGGGCCTCATGGATCGTCGGGCTTGCCGGCACCGAAGGCGGCTTCCCGGCGGTGGCGAACGGCAGCTCGGGCGGCCCGGCAAAGGGCGCGCTCATCAAGGCCAGCGCGCCGAACACATCGGGCCGCACCAGCGCACACCACGCGGCGACCCCCGCCCCGAAATCGTGTCCGACCACGGCGGCGGCATTATGGTAGCCGAGCGCAAAGACCAGACCCAGCACGTCGCGCACCGCGTTCAACGGGCGGAACGGCCGCAAATCGGCATCGTAATCGGGGCTCCATCCGGTCGTGCGCCCATAGCCGCGCAGGTCGGGGGCGACGACGTGATAGCCCGCCGCCGCCAAGGCCGGCATGACCTTGCGCCACGAATAGGCGATCTCCGGAAACCCGTGCAGCATCACGACGAGCGGGCGGCCGGACGCGTCGTAGCCGGCTTCGAGGATATGCACCCGCAGGCCGTTGATGTCGTCGACAAAGCGCGCGCGGATGCCGGGCGGCAGCACGGCAGCGTCGAGCGGGCGCATCTTCTCAGCCGCCCAGGCGCGCGAGGTGGCGCTCGACGAGGCGGACGAACAGCGCGCTGCCGTAGGGAATGGCCGCGTCGTTGAAATCGTAGCCCGGGTTGTGCACGACGCACGAGGCCTCGCCGTCGCCGTTGCCGATGCGGATGAAGGCCCCCGGCACGCGCTCCAGCATCTGCGAGAAATCCTCCGACGCCATGATCAGGCCGGCCTGCCGGTTGACGTTCTCGTCGCCGACCAGCTCGGCGGCGGTGTCGGCGATAAAGCGGGTTT
>DATLTH010000064.1:0-3812 GCA_035533695.1 Allostellaceae bacterium
CGGCGCTGATCCCTCCCCTGGCTCGCGCTGGCTGCTCACCGGCGGCAACAAAAAAGCGTGTCATCCCGGCGCAGGCCGGGACCCACTCCTCGGGCGGTGGAGCGGCTGATCGATGGGTCCCGGCCTTCGCCGGGATGACACCTGAACTGGCTGGGCGAGCGCATCGCCTGCCCAGCGGCGACGCCCGCATTTAGACTAGGCACCGCCCCGCCGCGCCGCCATCCGGGCGGCCAGCCGCAACGCCGCGATCAGGCTGTCGGGCCGGGCGATGCCGCGCCCGGCGATATCGAAGGCGGTGCCGTGATCGGGCGAAGTGCGGATGAACGGCAGCCCGAGCGTCACATTGACGGCGCCGTCGAAGTCGAGCGTCTTGACCGGGATCAGCGCCTGGTCGTGATACATGCACAAGGCGGCGTCGTAGCCGCGCCGTGCGGCGGCCGAAAACATCGCGTCGGCGGCGAGCGGCCCGCGCGCATCGATGCCGGCGGCGCGCAACGTCGCGACCGCCGGGGCGATGATGTCGATGTCCTCATGGCCGAGGGCGCCGGCTTCGCCGGCATGCGGGTTGAGCCCGGCAACCGCGAGCACCGGCGCGGCAATGGCGAAATCGCGCACGAGCGCCGCCTGCGTCACCTCCCCGGCATGCACGATCGCGGCCGACGACAATTGCTCGATCGCCTGGCGCAATGCCAGGTGGATGGTGACCGGCACGACGCGCAGTTCGGCGCAGGCGAGCATCATCACCGGCGTTGTCGCCAGCCCCGCCAATTCGCCCAGATATTCGGTATGCCCGGGATGGCGGAAGCCGGCCCGGTAGAGCGCCTCCTTGCTGATTGGATTGGTGACGATTGCGGCGGCATTTCCGGCCTGGACATCGGCAACCGCGGCGTCGATCGCCGCAATCACCAGCGCCGCGTCGGCAGGGTCGGGGCGACCCGGCTCGGCATGAGGCCTGCCGCCGACCGGGCGCACCGGCAATGCCTCGGCAAACACCGCCCCCGCCTCCTGCGGCGCGCTCAGCGTGCGCAGCCTCACATCCCAGCCAAGATGCCGCGCCAGCTCGGCGAGACGGCCCGGATCGTCGATGACATAGAACGGCGGCACGCCGTCGCCGCGGCGCAGCCACGCCTGCAGCGCGATTTCGCCGCCGATCCCGGCCGGCTCGCCCATCGTCAAGGCGAGCGGTAACGCCATGCGTTTACACCCTCACGTCGACATAGGCATCGCGCCGCAGATCGCTCAGGTAGCGCCGCGCCACCGTATCGAGCCGCTGGCGCAACAGCGATTCGGTGACCTCCGCGCGCGTCACCGCACCGCCGCCACCATTCGACTTGCTGCAAACCATGATCACGCCCACGCCGTTCTTCTGGACGATCGGCGGCGACGCCTGCCCGATCGCCAGCTTGCTCACCAGATTGCGCATCTGCGGCGAGATGTTCCCCGACCGCAGTTTTCCTTCGCTCGACAGCTGCGGCGCCTTTTCCTTGCCGATTTTGAGCAGGCTGGGGCAGTCCTTGGCGACCGAGCGCACGTCGGTCGCTTCGTTGATCGCGGCCCGCCGCGCCGCTTCGTTGGCCTGGGCCGGCAATGGAAAGACGACCTGAACGATATCGTAGACGGTCTCCTGCTCGCCGCCGGTGGTGCCGTTGCGCCGGTCGAGCACAAGCAGCAGGTAATAGCCCCCGCGGGTGCGAATCGGCGCCGACAACTCGCCCGGCCGCAGCTGCGCTGCGGCTTTGCCCAGTTCGGGCGACAGCTGATCGGGGCGCACCCATCCCATATCGCCGCCGACTGCCGCCGTCGCCGATTGCGAGAATTGCTGGGCGATCGCCGAGAAACGAGCCCCTTGGCGCATCTGCTGGGCCAAGCGGTCGGCGAGATCGTGCACCTGCTTATCCTGCGCCGGAGTGTCGACGGCGAGAAAGATTTCCGCGATGTGAGCTTGCGGCTCGTTGGCGTGCTCTTTGGCCCGCTTCAAGGCGTTGTCGATCTCTTGATCGGAGATGTCGGTGGTTTGCGCCGCCATGCGGCGCACCAGCTTCGCCCAGACGATCGCCGCTCTGAGCTGGTCGACCAGCGCCGCGCGGTCGATGCCTTTGGCCTTCAGCAAGTCGTTAAGCTGTCCGGGCTTCAGATTGTTCTGTTTCTCGACCAGTTTCAGCGCGTTGTCGATCTCGCTGTCGGTGGCCTTGACGTTCTGGCGCTTGGCTTCCTGCAATTCGAGCTTTTCGTCGATCAATGCCCGCAACACCTGGGCGCCGACGCGCTTGCGCGTTTCGGGGGTGTCCGGAATGTTCGACGAGAGCATGACGAGGCGGATGCGCGATACCAGGTCGAAGACCGAGATGACCTCGTCATTGACCACGGCGGCGATGCGCATTTCGGGCGGACCCGCGGGGGGCTGTCCCGGCGCCGTCGGGGGCGGCCGCTGCACCGCGGCCACGCGTTCCCGGAGCGGCGCCGTGTGGCCAACGGCGGCAACGGCCGCCAGCGCCAGCGCGAGCATCAAAGACCAACGAAACACTGCCATAAACCGGCAACCCTGCTGCCTGTACCGAGGGTCTAGCCTACACCCTCGCCCGAGAGATGTCCTCGCTCGCCGCCGCCATCCGTTCTCACAGCGCACTTCCGGAAACCGACGCGAGCGTGCCGCCGATTTCGCCGAGGTTCTTGAAGACGACGCTGAACAGCACCGACACCCCGGGGCGGACATCGCCCGTGCGGATCCCCGACTGGGTGACCGAGCTGATAAACGCCATGCACTCGTCCTGGTAGATCGCCGACACGGTCGCATAAAGGCTGGAGCTGCTCGATTGCGCCGTGGCGACGCCGTTGATCAGATTGCTGGAATTGGTCAGGTTGACGGTCTCGCTCCCGGCCAAGGACCAGTAGCGCGTCAGCTTGCTGGTGAGGCTGACCGTCAACTGTTCGCGCTTGCCTAACAGGAGGGTCTGACCGGTCACCGGGTTGGTGACGACGTCGCTTTGCTGCTGCTTCGGGACCAGAAGATAGTTGGCGCCGAGCCGCAGATTTTGCGGGCCGACATTGAGCCCGATCTCCTGCGTTCGATTGTCCAAGGTGCTCTTGTCGAAGCGAAACCGGTAGATCAGGTCGAGATAGGAGTTCGGCGACAGGACGACGCTTCCGACCACGTCGGATAACCGCTGCGCGGCGCCCGAGGCCGGCGGCAGAAACGGATTGGGCTGGGCACGAAAACTCTGGCCGATCAGCATCCGGTAGGTGCCGCCCTCATTGTTGTAAAGGCCGAGCTTCAAGCCGTAATCGACCCGCTGCCCGGTATCGAGGACGTCGTAGCCGGCGAGCCGATCCGGCCGGAACAGATCGGAGGCTTGAAATTCGTAGCCCAGGCTGTCCTCATTCGGGATCCGGCGGCTGTTGCCGCCGGCGGGCCCGGCATAGACCCCGGCGATCGGTTCGATGATTGCGGTCGTGTCCGCCCCGCGGTGCACGAGCGGATAGTTCCAGGTCAGCCCAAGCTGCGGGAACGCGCGCCCGGTGAGGTAATTGTCGCCGATCAGCGGCGCGCCGTTCGCCGCGAAGAACACGCTCGGAAGATCGGGGTTCGATTGCGGGCTGAGGCCGGCGACCGAGTAGCCGTCGCCGCGCAGGCTGGCGGAGAATTTGTATTGCCCGCCGATGCCATCGCGGAACGTCCTGTCCCATTCGCCGCCGAGCGACAGCCGGCGCGTCTGGGTGCCGACCTCGCGGGCGATATTGAGCAGGTTGGCGTTGAGCTTCCACACGCCGCCGAACTGGTCGGGCTCGCTCTGCCAGGCGCGGTTGACCACCGG